>DATGCC010000616.1:0-3737 GCA_035312345.1 Rhodothermales bacterium | reverse complement strand
GTCATCCAACCGAGACCTACCATGATTCCACTCAACAATCACCGCTGTTGTTACGCCGGTTGGCTCGTGCTGCCGGGCGCACTCCTCGCCGTACTGCGTTTTTGTCATCCTAGAAGCGCACATAGGGTCACCGTGCGTCGTGGTGCTCGCATCGGGTTGATTTTCCTCCTGGGGCTTCTTGTTTCTCCCTCATTTTCTTTAGCGCAGCCCTTAGCCGACTTCACGGGCCGTTGGGATACGTCCTTTGGGGAAATGGATTTCGTCGTTCGTGATGGCGGAATTTACGCCTCCTACCCTTCGGATGATGGTCGCATCTTTCTCCAGCAAGAGGGGAAACAGTTGGTGGGTTTCTGGATCGAGCGTTTTTCAAGTCAACACTGTGGGGAGCAGAAGGATGGCAGCCCTTATTGGGGACGCCTCGCCTTTGCCTTCAATGACGACGTGACTGCTTTTGAAGGACAGTGGAGTTATTGTCTGAATGAAGTGGATGGCAACTGGGATGGAACGCGCATCGGCCCGCCGACAGCTCCGCCCTCACAGAGTGGCGGCTTCATCGTGGCTGATGTTTACATTGAGGCCCCTCCGTGTGCTGAAGGGCAAATACAAGGTTCTGAATCCAGCCCCTGTGTATGGCCCGTCTATTTCCATAGTGCACCCAACCTGATCCTCAATCAGGCGAAAGCAATAAGTAGCCAAAACTCATGGCACCTGGCAACAGCTGCCGAGGTACAAGCGGCATGGCAGCATCTTGGCCTTGACCATTTCTCTTTTGGTATGCTGGCCGATGGTAGCTTTGCCCTACCGCTCCAGCAGGACCGCCCTCCCTTCAAGCGCGGCGCAAATCTGGGCATCAATGGCGTCAACCAAGGCTTTTATTATGTACCGGCCGTAGGGTCACGGGCGCCCGCGGACCCCTCTAAGGTCTTGTGTTATATTGAGGCGACACGCACCCTCGAAACATGCACGAACATTCAAACATCTACTTCAGTGTCTGACCCGGCACCCAGCTACGGCGACGCCGTCCCCAACGAAAACACGCCGCCCAGAGCGTTGGGGGCCTTGCCCGGAGAGGAGGGGTATGGGGATAGCCTTTTGGGAGGCAGTGGATGGCGCACCGTGGGTAAACCCAGCCTTGCCAGATTTTGGAATGGATCCGACCAACACCCTGCGCAGCTTTTGTTCGGCCTCGGTGATGCCGTCTTAATGCGCAGCGCGGCCCGGTTGCAGCTTTCGAGCAAGAGCCAGCCGAGCACACCTGCTGCTGTGGACGAACTGCTCGGTACGCTCATTATTGATGCTGGGGCGCGCTATCAGTTTGCACCCTTCCTGCTACAGGCAGCGTTCGAAGCACTCTCAACGCCCAATCCGAATGCCGGCCAAGCAGCCTTCCGAGGCGCTTTTGAGCAGTACATGAGTTATGCCAAGTATGAGATAACCGGCATGACCTATGATGAGTGGCGGTTATTTAACGGCGCAGGCGAGTTCAAGCCTAAAGACCTCAACTATACCACTACAGCGGCCAACTTCCTGCCTGTCATTCCCGATGTCGCGGGGTTTCAAGCCACGCTCGACAACCCGATGTATATAGGCCCTAAAGGGCGCGAGACCATTGAATTGCTACTCGCTCCTTTAGTCGCGGCAAGCTTGCCTGAATTCAAGAATACCCCGCTCGGACAGCTCGGTACGAACCTTGATGCAATCGCTGCAGGAATTGGAATCGCGGGGTCGGTTGGGACTGCCGCTGGTACTTTAGGTGTGTTATCGGCGGGCGTGTTTGGCTTCTCTGTCCAGATCGGCGTAAACACTGCAGCGGGTTGGCAAGTGGCCAATGCCGCCTATCTCGTCTCCAATAACTTGCTTGTTGCCTCTAGCAGTTCTGCGACCTTGAGTTCCTCGGCACTCATCGGCGTAGGCATTTCCCTGGCACTGGCCGCGATGATTGGAAAGTCCTTCGCCGACTTAGCAAAATCTGATGCTCTCGACCGGGAGTTACGGCGTACCCTTGACGCGGGTCTTCAGCCGGTGGATGCCCATGCCCTTACCAGGCAAGGGCAAACAGAGGCCAATCGGAGTTCCGTTTTCTCCTATCTCCTTCGGATGTTGATCGCTGATCCTGCGGATAACGGGTATTTGACGCTCTCGATGCCCGAAGTTACCTGCCCACCAGGATTAAAGACTGCACCTGGCGGATGCTACCGCGAGGTCAAGTTCCATTCGCAAGCCGGTATGTCCCTGCAACAGGCCCAGGAACTGGCAGCCCGCAATCAGTGGGTTCTGGCGACAGAAAGCGACGTACTCAACGCCTGGACGCACCTCAAGCTCGACGTGTACGCTTTTGGGATGATGGCCAGCGGGCGGTTTGCGGTGCCGGTGCAAAGCAACCACTCGAACTTCAGGGTCGGCCACAACATTGGAGCCAGCGGCGGCAACCAAGGGTTCTTCTACACGATGAAACCACGCTGATGCAGAAAAAGAGGCTACTATGAGGAGACTCCTCATATTCGCTTCTATTCTGCTGATTGGCCCGTGGAAGAGAAACTCCTTGATGATCTAAAGCAGAACGCCTCTGTCATCATCACACTCCGCACGCGTCGAACGTTGACTGGTTGAAGCACATGACTACGGCAGGTACCCTACAGAGCATGACAGCGTAAAACGTGACCGTAAGGGTGCGCTAGCAAGGCTTGTAATAAGGCACCACGCGTGGTGGTCTACGACCTGCTGGGCCGTGCGGTAGCGCGTCTGGCCGAGGGTCGCTACGCGGCGGGCCAGCACGGGGGGCGCTTCGAGGCGGGTCATCTGCGCTCGGGGACGTACCTGGTGCGCTTCGAGGCCGGTGCCGTGGTAGAGGCGCGGCGCATCGTGCTGCTGAAGTAGGGGGGTAGAAACAGGGGGTGGGCACTCCAAAATTGCCTTGCCAAGAAACCCCTGACCCATCCTACGTGCGTCTAGCCGAGTCCCGTTAGAACACCCCTGGGGTCTCTTTCAGGAGCCGGTTAGAGCCTCACATCTTTCCAAGACAATAAGCCCCAGCACCTCAACCCGAGATGCTGGGGCTTTTCCTTTACCGGATCGTCCGGCACGGTGGTGTGATGGCACCATATGGCTACGGTCTGCTCCCCTTTCGAAGGTTTGTTGTACCTATGTTGCACCTCCCTATACACAAAGCCCCTGTAATATAAGCCAAGGACTTATAGAGAATCAAGGTGGCCCCTGCGGTTCGGTTTTCGAACTTATTCCTGGATGACCTGCGCAAGCTCTTCGAGTTAGAGCCTGTTTTGTCTGTACGATTGCTCACGCCATCCATCGTGATAGAACCGTTTACGTAATGTCATAGATTGACAGCCACAGGAGACACCGCTGACTGCAGAAGCCGAAAAAAGATAGAAGCGCAATATCATGAGCAGCATTTAACCAGCGTAACCTGTCTTGTCTCATTGAAGCGCTCGCCCACGGCGCGGATGAAATACAGGCCGCTCGGCCTATCGCCCGCTTCCCATACGAGCGTGCGTGTCCGGTCCGCCGACATCTCGCCCTCAAACCGCACCGCCACGCGACGCCCCAGCACATTGTAAACCTCAATCGTCACCGCCTGCGGTTGCGCCACAGCCACCGTAAAGCTCGTCTGCGGGTTGAATGGGTTCGGATAGGCCGCGCTCAGCGCGAACGTCTCGACCATCTCCACAACGACCTCCACCTCCGGGCTGTACTCGAACGTGCCGTCGTAGTCGATCTGC
>DATGCC010000615.1:0-3661 GCA_035312345.1 Rhodothermales bacterium | reverse complement strand
ATCGCTCCGGCCAGGTATCCTTCCTGCCTCGTATCGCCTGAGCAGACAGAGGGTCCTTTTTATTTTGAAACGAAGCTCATCCGCCAGGACATCACCGAAGGCCAACCAGGAACGATCTTGCACCTGAAGCTGAAGATTGTTGACGGCGAAGGTTGTACGCCCGTCCGGGATGCTGTCGTTGACATCTGGAGTTGCGATGCCCTGGGTGAGTATTCGGGCTATGAAACCGTCTATTCCGATGAGGGGCGTTTTCAAGAACAACGAGGCCTCCCTCGGGATCAGTCCAAACACCCGGATAACAGTCGCCCCCCGTTTCATCAAGAACCCAACAACGAAAAAACGTTCATGCGCGGCGCTCAGGTAACGGACGCCAACGGAGAAGTGGAATTCAGAACCATTTATCCGGGCTGGTATCCGCGCCGTGCCACGCATATTCACGTTAAGGTCTATCTCAACGATGACGAAGTGTTTACCAGTCAGATGTATTTCCCCGAGGATATGAACGACGCGGTGTACAACGGCGGGGTCTATGCCGAAAAAGAGGGCCGACGCACGAAGAATGAAGAAGACCGTATCTTCAGTAGAAGCGGCAGCAGTCCCCTCGTAGAGCTTACCGAGGTGGAAGACGGCTATGTGGGCACCCTCACTTTCGGAATTCGACGTCCCTGACAGTACACTGTAGGCACCATCCACGAACCTGAAAGACCGACTTGCCCGGCGTAGTCAGACGCAGGTAAGGTACCCTACTTCTCAAGCGTTCTTTGCGGCATCTGGAACGAAGCAGGCATGGGCCATGAAGCAGGTGCAACGGTCGCCACGCTATACCACGAGATGGAGAGAGGTGCCGATTGCCAATACTACGTAAGCTGAGGCAGTTCGATCTTTCAGCCGATCAAAGAAGTGAATTACCGTCATCACATCCCCGCGCAGGCGCAGGAAGGAAATGGGGCATTTTGAGCCAGTGACTAACGGGCGAAATTATGGCGGGGGGAACATAGGGGGAACGCATTTCAGTCCAGTATCATAAACCGCCCCAATTTACATCTATTGGCCTATTTTGTATCTGTGGCGTTGCGACTCATAATCGCAAGGTCGAGAGTTCGAGTCTCTCCCACGCCACCAACGGAAAGCCCCATAAATTGCCGTCAAGGCGTTTGTGGGGCTTTCCTTGCTTTTAATGAGGCCGCTCTCCTACGGTTATTGAATATGCACAGTAATGCACCAAAATGAAGGGTTGGAGGGACACCTTTCAGCGCCTGCTCGGAGCGCTCAACCTTCTAGTGGTCACTGGGGTCATTGCTCAGACGTGTGAATGTAATGTTGCGGAGCACCGGATTGCTGTAGTCGAGCGTCACAACCTTTCCGTTCTCGTCCCGGCGGAAGCGTGCCATCATCGGGCCTAGCTGAAACACGTCGCGATCGATCGGTTTGAATTCGAAAGGTCGCGAACCGTTGAGGCGAATCGTCAGGCCGTTATCATCGGATGCTATTTCAAGAATGGCCCTCAGGTCATCACTTTCATAGCGGCCGACGAACGCCTGCCGTTCGGGCGCAGTGGGGGCGTAGGGCTGTGCGCGGCGATACTGCGTCGTCTTGCCCTCCATAGACGTCAGGACGAACTGGTCGGGCGACAGGAAGTGCAGTTCGAATTCGTCCTCCGACATGAAGCTCAGCCTGCCTTCCGTATGGTGAAAACGGTTCTCGGTTATCGGGATGAGCACAGGTCCGCGGTCGACACGCAGCCCGCCGTCGTGCACGACCAGACGCAGCGGCTCGCCGGTACGCGTGTTGAAGAAGAATCCTGCCTTGCTGCTCACGTCAATGTCCTGCATGCCAGTACCGTCAGCGTCCGCGGCTGGCTCGGCAGCCTCAGGCTTCTGCGCAGCGGGTTCGGGCAGAAACAGGTCGGCGATGCGGCGTCGGGCCATGTTCCTTTCTGCGGTTTCGCCAGCGTTGCAGAGCATGGCGATGGACAGGCCGTGCTCCGGAATACGGCTCAGCAGGGCCTTGTACGCGCGCGCGCTGCCGGTATGCCATATCACCCTGCCAAAGGGGCTGGTGCCCACAAACAGGCCACGGGCATAGCTGAGTTCTCTGCCGTTGTTCAGCCGAGCCGGTTCCTGGAGTTTCTCAGTGACGAACGTGCCGAGACGAGCGCTCGACAGCGCCTTGTTCCAGATGAGAAGGTCGCTGACCGTGCTGAGCACAGCACCGCCGCCGCGCTCGTCGCCGAGCATCATGGCCGGTTTCCAGAGGTCGTTCTCTTTCTCGTAGGCGTGGGCTCCGTTCTTCGCGGCCCGTATGTCGGCGGCGTAGATGGTGTGGTCCATGCCCAGCGCCTCGAACAGGCGCGTGCGCGTGAACGCGGAGAACGACATCCCGCTCGTGCGCGCGACGATTTCTTTGAGTAGGACGTAATTGCTGTTCGAGTAGGACCATTCCTCGCCCGGCGCGAAGTTGAGTCCGCGCTGGCGCAGGATCATGGTCAACGCATCTTCTTCTTCGCTAGAAAAGTTCGAGAGGCTGACCCAGTCGCGAACGCCGCTGGTATGCGTCAGGAGATGGTCCAGCGTGATCTCATGGCCGTAATCGGGCAACTCCGGGATGTGCTCGCGGATATCGTCAGAAAGAGCCAGGTGCCCTTCCTCCACGAGAAGAAGGACCGCCGCGGCGACGAACTGCTTCTGCACCGATCCGATATCGAACATCGTGCTCGGACCAATCGGTGCTTCGGTTTCGAGGTTGGCCAGGCCGTACGCACGGTTTACGACCCCCTCTCCGTTCTGTGAGACAGCGACGGCGCATCCAGGTGCTTCCGGGGTGACCCAGGCGAAGAGCTCGTCGATTTCTTCAGTCTTGTCCTGCGCATAAGCAGGCGTGCCGACAAGCAAGGCCGTAACCATGAACGATACCAGAGAGAGAAAGGAACGAGGTGCATCCTGGTACAAACGCGACCTGATAAAGCGAAATGAGTTCATAAGGTGAAGTCCGATTTGAATCAGATATTTATGCGAAAGATGTAGGTCTAGCGTCCGCCGATGTCGATCTGCTCGACGTCGATCCAAGACACATATTCGGGGCGCTCATGGTCGTCAACAAAGATGAGCAGGCCAGCATTTCTTTCACTGAGGTCGCCGGTGCGTTCGAGTTGCAGTTCCTCGCCGCTTTGGAGCGTCACCCGGGCGTGTTCCGCAGCATCCCCTTCGCTGCCCGAGAGCACGATGGAGGCGACCATGCCGAAGGGGATGGTGTAGTCCACGCCCTGCGACGGAGCATCAAGGGTTTCGGTGACCTCGCTTTCGTCGAGGTCGTAGACCAGACGGCCGGTGAGGTGGCGACCATTGTGGGTGGTGACGGTACCCGTGAGCGCATGCCCCGGTGGGAAGTCGCTGTAGGCGGGGCCACTGTCGGCGGGGCTAAAGTCGACGTGCTCGAAGGCATCCCAGGAGACCAGCACCCGGCCATAGCGCTGATCATCCACGTAGATGCCCCGGTTGCCTTTACCGACTTTGCGGGTATCGGAGAGTACGATCTCGCGGTCGTCGAGCAGCATCACGAGGGAGCTATTGTTGGAGTGGCGAGCGATGGAATCGATGGTGTCGAAACGCAGGCGGCGCTCACCATCGGCCGTGTTGCCGATGAGTTCGTCATAGCCGATGGT
>DATGCC010000614.1:0-7450 GCA_035312345.1 Rhodothermales bacterium | reverse complement strand
GCCGATGGCATCGCCACAGCGAATATCGTGCTCCGTGTCGCCAATGATGACGACGTTTTTCCCGGTGAAGTCGTGGTTGGTGTGGATGCGAGCGCGTTGGATGGCAATGGACGGTAGCGCGGGTCGGTCGGCGTGGTCGCTGCCGAAGGCACCGAAGGGGAAGTAGTCGGCAAGGCCAGCGGCTTCCAGCTTGAGGTAAGCGGTGGGTTCGAGGTTGCCGGTCAGCAAGGCCAGGTGCACATTGGGCTGTTCGGCGAGGCGGGCGAGCAAGTCGTGAGCACCGGGCATCACGTCCACAGTGTCGGGCTTAAGCGACTGGCGCATCATCTCCACATACACGGCGAAAGCCTCGGGCACGAGCTGCTCTGCATCCGGCTCGGTATATCCGTTGCGAAGGACGGCTTCGCGGAAGATTTGCGGGTCGGTGCGGCCAGAGAAGGAAATGGTGTCCGTTGAGATTGAACGACCACACACCTCGGAAAGAGCCGATGTGACGGCCTGACGGCCCACGCCCCGCGTCCGAAGCAACGTGCCGTCGATGTCGAACAGCAGCAGCTTCATCCCATCACATAAGGCGAGTCGACAAGGTCTTCGTGGCGGATCTCATCGACAGGTTCTTGCTTGCCGTGGCCCGCGTACAACTGGTTGGGGCAGTTTACAATCATCGCGTCCGTGTCGCCGATGTTGCGGTAGGCATGGACCACACCGGGCGGGACAATGACCGTTGCCGGGTTGTCGCGTCCCAGATCCAGCACCTGCCGGTGGCCGGAGGTAGGCGAATCCTCCCGGTTGTCCCAGAGGTAGAGCCGGAAGGTGCCGTCGAAGAAGACGAACAGGTCGGTCTGGTCGCGGTGCTCGTGCGGGCCTCGTGCCACGCCGGGGTGGGTGAGCGAGAGGTAGCCCATCACGGGATGTAAGGATTCAGGCAATTCATCATGGCGAAAAATCTCTGCCAGCCACCCGCGCTCGTCCGAAAAGGTGCGAAGCGGGGTCACCGGGCAGCCGTCAATGGGGGCGTCTTTCCAGGTCATAGTTTGGGTAAACGGGGTAATCAGAAAATGGAAGTGAGCCGGGAAAGTTCATTAGGCTCATAGAATCAAAAATTCGTAGGCTCTCGAACCTTTATCGTTGTTCGTACTGCTGGGCATAATAGTCGCGGTAAGAGGCGTCGCTGACGGCGTTCAGCCAGTCTTGATGAGCGAGGTACCATTCGACCGTGGCACGCATGCCCGTTTCCAGCGAGTAGGAAGGGGACCAGCCCAGATCATCCATCAAATGCGAAGCGTCGATGGCATAACGAAAGTCGTGACCAGCACGGTCCTTTACAAAGGTAATCAGTTCGCGGGAGGATTCAGGAGAGCGGCCCAGCGTCTCATCCACGAGGTCGAGCAGCAGCTTGACCAGATCCAGGTTGGTGCGTTCGTTGTTGCCGCCGACGAGGTACGTGTCGCCCGGTGTGCCTTCCCGCAGGATCAGGTTGATGGCGTCGCAGTGGTCGTGTACGTGGAGCCAGTCGCGGACGTTCTCTCCTTTGCCGTAGATTGGGACAGGCCGTTCGTGCAGGGCATTGAGAATGACCAGCGGGATCAGCTTCTCAGGAAATTGGAACGGGCCGTAGTTGTTCGAGCAGTTCGAGATCAACACGGGCAGATCGTACGTGTGCGCATAGGCCCGGACGAAGTGGTCGCTGCTGGCTTTCGACGCTGAATAAGGCGAACGTGGATCATAGGGCGTGCTTTCCGAAAACATTCCCTCATCATCCAGACTGCCGAAGACTTCATCTGTCGAGACATGGAAAAAGCGATAGCGGGCAGGATCTTCGGCACGGTCAGCCCAGGCGTGGCGGGCCGTTTCGAGGAGCATCGCAGTGCCGATTACATTGGTCTTCACGAAGGCGAGCGGAGCCATGATTGAACGGTCCACATGGCTCTCTGCGGCGAAGTGGACGACCGTCGTGAAGACATGCTCGTCGAAGAGTCGTTGCACGAGGTCCCCATCGGCTATGTCGCCGTGGACAAATTTGTAGTTGTGTGCGTTCTCTATGTCGGTTAGATTCAGCAGATTCCCGGCGTAGGTCAGCTTGTCGAGGTTGACAAACGACACGTCCGGGAAGCGCGGCACCATCCGCAGCAAAAAGTTTGATCCAATAAACCCAGCC
Source organism: Rhodothermales bacterium (assembly GCA_035312345.1). Taxonomy (GTDB): domain Bacteria; phylum Bacteroidota; class Rhodothermia; order Rhodothermales; family DATGCC01; genus DATGCC01. Next base: position 5,292 of record DATGCC010000614.1, on the reverse strand, counting down.
CCGCCGGTGACGAGGACCGAGGTGGGCTGGTGAGACGATGACGGAGTAGGAGACATATAGCATCGGATAAGTTAAACGTGGCACGTGTCTGGCGAACGGAGCCGCCCGACCCGCGTACCAAAAGACGCGGATTATAAAAGACGGAGAGGGCGCGGTTCCATCGGGTCGCGTTTGTTCATCACATGCAAATTTCGTTGTATTAATGGGGCGTATTGCATTTCAGGAATCGGCGGGTGGCGTCGTGGTCGATAAGGGCCGCGTCTTGCTGATCCGTACGCGAACGCGCTCCGGGCGCGCCGTGTGGACGTTCCCCAAAGGACGCATCGAACGCGGTGAGCGGTTCTGGGAAGCCGCCCTGCGCGAAGTGCGCGAGGAAACGGGCTACCTCTGCCGCCTGAAACGACGCCTCTCGGCCACGCGCTACGTTTTCCATAGCGACACTACACAGATCCGCAAGACCGTCCACTGGTTTCTGGCCGAGCCGTTGCGCAAAGCCGGGCAGCCCAATCCGCGCGAAGTAGACGAAGTGGGCTGGCTGACGTTTGAGGATGCCTTTGAGAAGCTGGCGTATCGCTCGGATCAGGGCCTGCTCATGTCGGTTGTGGATGCGTTGTCAGAAAACGTAAAACGTAAAACGTGAGGGGTTTGACGGCACTGTCGTGCTCTTGTCACCCTCTCGGTTTACGTTTCATAGTCTCTAGGGCACCGCGTCTCCGACTGCTCTTTCCATAAGATCCAAAGTAACCTTCATCCATAAAGCTCCATGACTGCTGCACAAAAAAGCCTGTTCGACGAACCCGAAGCTGCGGCCCCGGCGCATCCTGACACGGAGGATGACGATGCCAAACAACTCTACCTGATCGACGCCATGGCGCTGGCGTATCGGTCGCATTTCATTTTCATCAACCGCCCGCTCATCAACTCGAAAGGCAAAAACACGTCGGCGACGTATGGCTTTACCAACTCGCTGCTCAAGCTCATCGAAGACCACGAGATGGACCATATCGCGGTCGTGTTTGATGTGGGCGGCGACAGAGGGACGTTTCGATCGGAGATGTACGAGGAGTACAAGGCGCATCGCGACCCACCGCCCGACGAATTGCTCGAAAACCTGCCGTGGATTAAAGATGTAGTGCGGGCGCTCGACATTCCGGTCATCGGTGTGGAAGGCGTCGAAGCTGACGATGTGATTGGCACGCTGGCGCGGCAGGCCGAAGCGGAGGGGGCCGAGGTGGTCATCGTCTCACCCGACAAAGACTTCTACCAACTCCTGAGCGAGCACATTTCCATCTTCCGCCCGGCGCACCGCGGCGAGGACTTTGACCCGATCACGCCCGAAAGCTTCAAAGAAAAGCACGGCGTCGAGCCTATCCAGTTCATCGATATGCTGGCGCTGATGGGGGATACGAGCGACAACGTGCCTGGCGTCCACGGTATCGGCCCGAAGACAGCGTCCAAGCTGATCAAAAAGTACGGCTCCGTCGAAAACCTGTTGGAGCATGCCGAAGACGTCTCTGGCAAACGGGCACGCGAAGGTTTGCTCGAACACCGCGATGACGCGTTACTTAGCAAGGAACTCGTCACCATCAAGACGGACGTGCCGGTAGATTTCGACTGGCATACTTTCCGCCGTGCCAACACCGACACCAGCAAGCTGCTCGACCTGTTTCGGGACCTGGAGTTTCGCTCACTCACGCGCCGCCTCGAACAGCATGATGAGGTCTACAAGGGCAAGATTGAAGCGTTGAAGGCCGAACCCGAACTCGCCACCACCGACCCCTCGCTCGCTTTCGACTTTGGTCCCTACGAAGCCATTTCGCGTTATGATGCCGACGAGGTCGATTACAAAATTATCCGCAACCGCGACCAACTGGACGCGCTGGCGCAGGAGTTGGAGGGCGTAGATCGGCTTGCGCTCGACACCGAGACAACCTCTGTAGATCACATGATCGCATCGCTCGTCGGTGTTTCAATGTCCTGGCAGGAGGGACAGGGGCGCTACGTTCCCACGCCGATGCCGGATGGCACTTCGACGGAGGAGGTTCTGGCAACGCTGGGGCCGTTATTGCAAAGAAAACTCATTGGACAAAATATTAAGTACGATCTGGTGGTCCTGGCCCGGCATGGCCTCCCGCTTGATGTGCCGATTTTCGACACAATGATCGCGCACTACCTCATTGCGCCGGAGGGGGAGCACAGCATGGACGCGATGGCGCGGGAATACCTGAGCTATCGCACACTGCCGATTACCGATCTGATCGGGACCGGCAAGAATCAGCTTTCCATGCGCGATGTGCCGCTCGATAAGGTGGGGCCGTATGCCTCCGAAGACGCCGACATTACGCTGCGGCTGGCCGGCGTGCTGGAAAAAGAACTCGAAGAAAAGGGCGTGCAGGAGATTGCAGCGACGATTGAGTTTCCACTGGTGCATGTGCTGGCCGACATGGAGCAGACCGGCATTCGCGTAGACAAAAGCGTGCTGGCGGAAATCTCGACGCAACTCAATGCCGAAGTAAAGCGGCTGGAAAAGGCCATTTACGAGGAGGCGGGCGAATCTTTTAACATTGCCTCGACGCAGCAACTCGGCGAGATCCTCTTTGACAAACTGGGCCTGCGCGTCGTCTCCAAAACCTCGACGGGCAAGCCATCTACAAAGGAAAGCGTGCTGCTCGAACTGGCGACGGAGCACCCCCTGCCGGGCCTGCTGCTCGACTGGCGCAAGGTGACGAAGCTGAAGAGCACCTACGTCGATAGCCTCGGCGACCTGATGCATCCTGAGACGGGGCGCATCCACACCGACTTTAACCAGACCGTCGCCGCAACCGGTCGGCTCTCATCGTCGAATCCTAACCTGCAAAACATACCCGTTCGCACCGAGATGGGGCGGGAAGTGCGGAAAGCGTTTGTCGCACGGAAAGGCTGGAAGCTGCTGTCGGCGGACTACGTGCAGATCGAGTTGCGCATTCTGGCGTCCATGAGTGGCGACAAGGCGCTGACGCAGGATTTTCTGGACGGTAAAGACATTCACACGGCCACGGCGGCCCGCGTCTTCGACGTCGACCCTGATGAAGTAGAGCGTGATCAGCGGCGCAAGGCGAAGGAAGTCAACTATGGCATCCCCTATGGCGTCTCGGCGTGGGGATTGGCGCAGCGGCTTCGCTCCACCGTGCAGGAGGCGCAGGAACTCATCGACCAGTATCAGAAAACCTACCCGGATATCTCGCGCTACCTTGTTGAGACGGTGGAACTGGCCCGCGAACAGGGCTACGTGGAGACGCTACTCGGACGGCGGCGCTACGTACCGGACATCAACGCCCGCAATCGCAACGTACGCTCGTTTGCCGAGCGTGTGGCGGTCAACATGCCGATTCAAGGCACTCAGGCCGACATGATCAAGATCGCGATGGTGCAGATCCACGAGCGGATGCGCAAGGAGGAATTGCAGAGCAAGATGCTCCTTCAGGTCCACGACGAACTCGTTTTCGAGGTACCACCCGACGAGGAAGCCGCCATGCGGTCGCTCATCGAAGAGGAAATGGTCAACGCCCTCCCGCTCGACGTTCCTATTGAAGTCGACATCGACAGCGGCGACAACTGGCTCGACGCGCATTGATGCTGTGCTATACCGCTCAGGGGACTACAACTTGCCCATTTGCTCAGGTCGTAGTCCCCTGCCGTAGCATTATCGCTTTACATGTCATTCCCACGCAGGTGGGAATCCAGAACCCCAAAACACATTCTTCTGGATCCCCACTCAAGTCGGGGATGACATTGTCTGCCTACCGAATCAGCGTCAGCGTCAGCGTGTGGCGTCCGCTCGGCGTAGTCAGTACGAGGAAGTAGGTGCCACTGGCTACCAACTGGCCGGTGTCGCTTTCGCCGTTCCAGGTCAGCGTCAACTCTTCGACAAAGCCACTTTCCGAGATACGTAGGGTGCGGACGAGTTGACCCATCACATTGTAAATCTGCACGGTGATCTCCGAGGCATTCATCGGGTCCGCCAGCTTGGCTTTCACCGTCACCTGGGTGTTGAACGGGTTCGGGAATGCCGTGAGCGTCGTCTTGCCGGATGCAGGCTGTTCGTCTTCGGTATCCGTTGTCTCGCCATCATCACCCGGTTCCCCTTCACAGCTGTCACACACCTCGCCGCCCTGGCTGGGTTCGAGCGCGATGAAGGCCGTGTATTGCGAGAGCACCCGCTGGTTGAGGCTGTAGTTAATAATCTGCGAGATCACGTCGTTGTTCTGAGGCCCCCGTTCTAACTGGTCGATCTGGCGACCCGTCCACATTGAGGCCAGCGTGCTGTCGGTAGGCGCACCCTGGGTAATGCTGAGCCGCTCCGAGAAGGGAGCCGACTGATAGATACCTGACGTTTCGATGGTAAACGCGCCCGACCCGAAGCACTTGCCCACCTGAAGAATAGCCCGGTCAAGGAAGACCGATTCCGTCGCCGAGCCCAGCGGAAAGCGCCCATAGCAAAATCCATTCTCGCGCGTCGTGTACAGATCAAACGAGCCAATGCCACCGCGCAAGGCGCTGATGCTGGCGCTGAGTTGCTGCGGATAGGGTGTGCCGTCGCTGATGGAAAAGAAGCTGCCACCCGACAGCCGGGCCAGATTCGTATAGAAATACTCGTTGCCATAGTACGAACGCCCGGCGATGTTGTAATGGGCGACATTGCGGTTGGCGAGATCGACGAGGTGGAGGGGCGGTAGCGAATTGGATTCAGCGCGAAGGTCGTTGATCAATTCGTTGGCGACGGTGGTTTCGCCGATCTGGTCGGAGCTAGAGACCAGTAGCAGACTGCCGCCCGAGGCCTGCTCTTTAATAAACCGGATACCATCGGCGAGGAGTGTTGGCAGGTTGCTGTAATCCGCCACCGGATTGCTGCCGAGCGCGTCGAACGTGGCGGCAATGGTTGCCGAGTCGGCAGGGAGCCAGTCTTCGCTGGCGCGGTGGATACTGAGGCGCGAGAGGATCACCGTGAAGGAGTCCGTCGGCGCGAGGTGGGTGGATAGCAGCGAGCGCGCCGTCTCAACTAGTTCGCGCTCGCTTACCGAGGTTTTGCCGGCGTCATAGTCGAGCAGCAGCGCCACTTTGCGTTTGGCGGCTACGTCAATGGCTTCGGCGGGCAGCAGGGCAAGCTGGTACCAGGTTTCGCCGTCGTACTGCGTCTCGCCGAAAAAGACGCCATCGGTCAGGGGCGCATCAAAGGAAAGGGAGAGGTCGGTGTTGCGCAGGTCATTCCAGGGCAAAATCGTCGTCTGGTAGGTGCCCAATTCGGCATCCGTC
>DATGCC010000613.1:0-2638 GCA_035312345.1 Rhodothermales bacterium | reverse complement strand
CCTCGGACCACTGCGCTGCATCGACCGCATCACGTTCTGCATCCGAGCCTGTGTCCGCACGTTGCTCCACGGTAAACCCTGCGTTGTTCGTCTCCGAAGCTGTTGACCACTGCAAAAGAACAGCCGAACCATCGGCTTGCCCTTCAAAGGAGATGAGTTCTACCGGAAGGAACGCGTCGTCGCCCAGCAGCGTGCCCAGCGCGATTTCCGTCGCCTCTACATTCACAGCATCGTCACAGGTCGTCGGCGCATCAGGACTGGCCAGGCTCCCGTCGTCGAAGACTCGCGTCAGCGAGGCATCCCACGACAAGCCCGCTGTCGCACTCGGATGGTCGATGGTGAAGATGACTTCGGCGATTTCACGCGTGGTCGTGGTCGCGATGGTGGCACCCTGGCAGGCTCCGATGAACGAGTAGGCGTAGGTAACCTCGACCTGCACTTTGCCAGCGACGGGCTGTGTCACAAGGCTGTTGTAGGGGAAGGTGGTGAAGGGCTCCGGGAAGTTGTAGTCGCTGCCGCTCGTGGCGTTGGAGCCAGAGGGAAAGGACAGCCCGGAGGTGTTGAAGTCGAAGACGAAGGAGGCCGAGCCGAGTTGGAAGTCTTCCTGGTCAGCCTGCACGAAGAAGCGGACGGAGAGTTGTCCGTCGGCGGGTTGATCAATGAAGGTGGTGAAGAAGAGATTGGCGCGAGGCTGAGCTGTAGCGCTCGTAGCATGGAGCGTGAAAGCCAGCAGGGCGCAGAGGAAAGTCGTACGGAAGCAGAAGGACATCATGGCGAACCTCCAGGTTGGTCTGGTTCGTGAAGGTGAAAGAAGGATCAAAGGAAGGGGGCGTGGTGGCCTGCGCTCAGTGCGAAGACGTGTCTGGGGTGTGGGGCAAGGCAGGAGCGAGTAACGGCACAGCCACTTGCTTTGCGGCTGGTGCGGTTACGGTGTCGGTGGCGGGCACCTGCGATCCTCGGCCCCGGTTGGAGAGCCATAGGGTCTGGTCGGCTGCGCCGATGAGACCGTCGAGGTTATGATCGGCGTCGTGGTAGCCGAGCGAGGATCCGCGCCCGGAGAGCCATAGGGTCTGGTCGGCTGCGCCGATGAGGCCATCGCCCGAGCCATCGGCAGCGATGAGAGCGAAGAGGCCAGCACCAGAGCCAGAGAGATCTGTGAGGGGATTGGATCCCTGGGTGTAGGCGGCGCTCTGCGCAGTGGTGAAGTCATGACTACACACACCACTGGTGCAATCGAGTGCTACCGGTGTCATGACGGCGAGGTGGGTGCGGTGGCCGACGACGAGGTAGTAGCTGCCTGCGTCCACACCGACGAAAGTGACGTCGCTGGTGGCGTCGGTGCTTTTGACGGAGCCGTCGGCCATGAGCAGCGCAGCGGTGGCGGCTTCGGTGGTCATCGTGCCGGCAGGGTCGCCAGATCGGAGTTCGAGCCAGAGCCAGTCGACGACCTGCTGGCCGTTCGTGTCGGTGGTGAAGAAGTCGGTACTGGCGACACTTTGTCCGAGGCTGTAGGGGTTGTTCTGAGGCAGCATCGCGGAGAGATTGGTGTCCATGCCGGAGCCGCTGTAGGGGCCTTCAAGCCAGAGTGTGGCGGTGACGATGAGGCCCGTGATGACGAGTTCATCCAGCTGTAGTTCAACGGCACCAATGTCGCAGCCGTCATCGGTGTTGGGGTAGTCGGTGTCGTAGGCGTCGTAGGGGCGTGCCTGCCCGCGCTGGTCCTCGGTGATGGCTCCGCTCTGGCAGGAGCCCGCGTCGATGGCGGGGCTGCCCGCCAGGGGCAGGTGCGTCTCGGTCGGGCCGCCGTTGTCGGTTAAGTCACCCAGCAGTGGGTCAGTATTGGCCTGATCGCCCGTGACCGTCAGGAAGCCACGGCAGTCGTCGTCGCAGAGGTTGTAGCCCAGCGAGGTGACCGGACCCGCGCCTTCGATGTTAGCTCCTTCGGTGCCCCGTTCAAGAATCGTATTGGCGAGGTTCAGCGTGCCAAAAAACCTGGCGAAAATACCGCCCCCTTCACTGGTAGCGATGTTGCCGCTGATGGTGCTACTCTCCACGGTTACTACACCATTGAAATTGTACAAGCCGCCTCCGTCGCCGCCGCCGGCTTCGGAGGAAGCTCTGTTCTTGCTAAGGGTGCTGTTTTCCATCGTCAACACCCCTGTCGATTCGTTATAGATGCCAGCACCTACGGAGGCCCGGTTATCGAAAAGGGCACTTCCCCTCACTGTCAGCTCGCCCCCGTTCCAGATGCCACCACCATAGCTAGTACCCGTGTTCATGGTGCCGACGTTGCCTGAGAACGTGCTGTTCTCTATGGTCAGGACGCCTAGATTCCTGATGCCACCGCCTCTTTTTGCCCCACAGTCACTAACCGTACTGTTCATTAGCGATAACGCCCCCTCGTTGAGCATGCATCCACCGCCTCCGGTTGGTATCCTCCCATTAGTAATCTCCAACCCATCGATAGTGACTGTGACACCGCTCAAGATGTGGAAGATGCGAAAGAAGTCGTCGGTGTCCCGCCGCACGGTCAGCATGTCCGCTCCCGGTCCCTGAATCTCCAGATCCGTGCCCAGGTCGGGCAATGCGCCAGTCAGATTGATCGTGCCGGTGACGCCTGGGTCGAAGGTGATCACGC
>DATGCC010000612.1:0-2787 GCA_035312345.1 Rhodothermales bacterium | reverse complement strand
AGCTAATCGATCGATGAGCGCCAGCGAGCGGAGCAGCCAAGCGACTGGCCTGCACGCCGAAGCCCCTGCCTGATCGCACCGAGCGTCCCTTTGACAGGTACCGGTACCGCTACGTGCTCCAGCACCGCGATGGCCGTGCCGTGTGGCGGGTCGACGACTACAACCAGGTCCAGCGGCACGCCACATCCCCAGGCTCGAAGCAGGCCATTGCTGAGACGCTCACTGATCGCCAACTCTATTTCAACTGACACCTATTAGGATATCACTATGGCTACCCAAACAGCATCCAGTCCTAAGCAGCAAGAGGCTCGCTCCAACGGCGAGCAGTCGCTAGAACTCTACCGAACCGCTTCTCCCGTACCGCACCGTACGGAGATCAGCACCGACCAGGTCGATCTCATCAAGCGCACGATCGCACAGGGAGCGACCGACGACGAGCTCCAGCTTTTCCTGCACCAGTGCCGCCGTACGGGTCTCGATCCCTTCTCCCGGCAGATCTATGCCATACTGCGCTACGACTCGCGGGAAGGCCGCGAGGTGATGACCATCCAGGTCTCGATCGACGGCCTCCGCCTCATCGCCGAGCGCAGTGGCCACTACGCCGGTCAGCTGGGCCCGGACTGGTGCGACGACGAGGGCCAATGGTTTGACGTGTGGCTGAAAGAGGAGCCGCCGGCAGCCGCCCGGGTCGCTGTCCTGAGGAAGGATTTCGCGGAGCCCCTCTGGGCCATTGCCCGGTGGAGAGACTACGTCCAGACCAAACGTGACGACCGTCCCACGCACATGTGGAAGAAGATGAGCGCACACATGCTGGGTAAATGCGCTGAGGCCCTGGCCCTTCGAAGGGGCTTCCCGCAGGAGACGAGCGGGCTCTACACGAAAGAGGAGATGGATCAGGCGGCGACCCCTCGCCAAGTTGATCTGGAGCAGGCTGATTCCGAGGCCGACTCTACTGGCGGTGCGAGATCGCCGAACCAGGCCACGTCGCAGCCTACGGCCCACAAACCAAAGCCAACTGGCAAACCCGAGCAGAAAGCCCTCGGCCCGCAAGGGATTCGCCCTGATCAGTTCGACGCTATCACGGAGCTCAGGAGCGACGCCGTCTGGTCGAGCGAGGAGCGCAACGCCACGCTGCAGAAAGCCCGCACGCTATCCGAAGCGCAGGCCATCAACTATATCAGTCAAATCGAGGATCGACTGGCTGAACGAAGGCGGCAGCACCAGGACGCTGCCTATATCGAATCTGGGACCCCGGCCCATATGAGGGAGGAAACCGACTACGAAGAGGTGGACTGGCAAGAAGGTGCCCCGTTCGCTGACGAAGAAACATAATCTCGACTGACCGGGCGCTCGCTCTGGCGAGCCGGCTTCGAGCCTAAACGCACAGGTAGCCGCAACCATGGTTGCGCAAAGTCTGGGCGGGGAGCAGAGGTCTCGTCTGTCCGCTCCTTTTCCCGGTCGCGCTAATGGTGCGCGTGGGGAAGGGGGGCGTTTGTGGGGGGATGGGGCAGCCAGCTAGCTAGCCTGCATGCCAGCCTGAAAAGGATAGATAAATAGAAAGGGTTTCAGGCTGGCTGGCCTGCTGGCTGGCCTGCTGGCTGGCCTGCTAGCCTGCCTGAAAAAGAAATCACCGAACACGCTAATCGAAGGGGTACGAGAATTGGCAAAACCAGCACGCATACACGAGTTATCCACATCTTCTCATATTCGGTCCGAGACCGAAGATTCGAGGCTGGAAACCTCAAGCGAGGCCATTGAGACCCTGTCTAAATGGGATTTCCTGCCAGAGAAAGAGCGCTACCTGATACCCGCCATCGAGGGCGCGCTCGAAGTCATCGATGGGCAGCCTGTCTTTAACCTGGTGTGGGACACCCTGGCCCGGCGGCACGAGCACGTCGACTTGCCCCGGCATTTCGTCGAGAAGTATGTGCAGCATTGGACGGGGGCCGGGGCTACGCGGGAGATGATTGCCGCTGGGTGTGCGATGCTGATGGACCGCAACACCCGCCTGGCGAAGCCGCTGCTGATTCTGAACCTCATCATGGAAGACCTGATTTGCGACGCGAGGTCGCCGGAGGGCACATGACAACCACCGCATCAGGCGATGTGTCATCGCCTCTGCCCCCGCCCAAGTTTCGAGGCAGGTTATCGAGCGTGCGGCCATGCAAGCGGTGCAAGGCCCCCATTCGGTACCTGCGCACCAAGAATGATAAGGCCGCTCCTGTCGATGCGGAGCCCATCACGGTCACCCTCGCGGACCTGGAGGAAGGCCTGGCCGTGCGCCTGCTCGATCACATGGGCTCTAATAGAATACACCTGGAAGGCGAGACGGGCTATATGAGCCACTTCGCTACATGTCCGCATGCTGACAAATTTAAAAGTACCGGGAACGGAGGGCCAAAGCGCCTCGACGAGGCCGCGCCGACACGCCTGCTGGAGCGCATGCAGTATATCCAGAAATCGCTCTCGCGCTTTGCCAGGCACAAGCCGAGTAAGTCGGAGATCAGGCTGCTCTTGGACTACACGAAACGCACCGTTGAACTGATGGAGGCAAAATAACCATGCCTGAACTGAACACCGTTACTGCTCCGCCTGCGCACATCCACAGCGCCCGCAACCTTTTCGGTCTTGGCCATCATCTCTACATAAGCAGCTAAGAGAAAGTAATGCGGTATTTCGTGCCAACCCCGACCAGGATCTCGTCGAGGGCTTGCTTGAGCGTCTTGACACTCTTGTATGCCGAAAACGGCATCCATAAATACTTGATCTTCCGCCACAAATGCTCAA
>DATGCC010000611.1:0-4528 GCA_035312345.1 Rhodothermales bacterium | reverse complement strand
CCTCGGTGATCCCAACGCCCTCATTCGGGCGCAACATATGACGGATGGGGCACCTGCCTATAGCTTGTTTGCCCGTTTTGGCGACACCTATGCCCGTGCTTTTCTTGCCCGCCGTGATACTCGATTGCTGATCGTTTCCGTTGAGGTAGAGGGGGATCCTCATGGCACACACGAGCCTGAAAACGCGGTTGTAGAGGTGCAGCATGTGGGCGAGCCAGTGCAGGTAGACGAAAATGGGTTCCTGCGCTCGGGTCGGCGGCTGGCTGATGTGATTTTTGACACGGTGGATGTACAGGTAGCGCTGGCGGGAGACACCCTCGTGGCGGCGGTACCGGATCAACTATACACGCTGGATCTTGGCTTGCAGGTGCAACAGGTATGGGAAGGGGCTTTCACGCCGCTCGCCATGAGCCTGGATGAGACAGGAGCCGCCTACCTCATCGTGCATACGGTGTCTGAGGAAGACGAGGAACGGTACGCGCTGTGGGTGGTGACGCCCGAGGGCGAGCGGATCGTAGATAGCAACGTGCCAGAACCCGAAGAGGACGAGCAGGCTCCGCCCATCGTCGGCTACGATCATCACATCTATCTGCCTCAGGGCGACAGCTTGCATGCCTTCAGCCCTGACGGAGAGCATCTGTGGGCGAAGTTCGGCGGTGGTCTCTTTGCCGGAGCCGTTGCTACAGCGGATCACCGTGTGCTCGTAGCAGGAGGTGGCTGGTTGAGTGCTTTCGATACTTCCGGAGAGCGGACGATGGTGTTCGTACACGATAGCGCTTCGTGGGTCACGCCGCCTGTCCTAACGGAGCATGGCGACATCCTCGTGGCTACAGAACAGCACCTGTACCGCCTCACCCGTAAACGATAACCACCGCGATGGCTATCTACGAACGACCTACCGACCAGTCGCACCAGATCCAACTCGACTCGACCATTGAGCAGGTGATGTGGGCGCGTACGCTGGCCTCACCGGGGGGCACCATCGGGCTGGAGGTCTTTACGCATTATGTGGGCAACGGGGCCGATATGACGATTGCCCTGCGGGATCATACGGGGGCTGCTTTCGGCACGTATGACGTCAAGCTGTATGGCAACCGGTGGAAAGTGGATGTGGTGGTGCCGCCGGAGGCCAGGCAGGCGCTCTATGCGAAGGCCACGTTATCGCAGCATGGCCTAGAGAAAGAGTCAGCGCCGCTGCTGTTGTTGCCCAATATTGAAGTCAAGAACGCCCAGTGGAGCCAGAATACGGCCCGGCGCGGCGAGGTGCTAACGCTGACGGCGGATGTGGTAGGGGCCCCCGATGGCATGGAAACCCTCATCACCGTTTTTGAACATGACGAGGAGGAAGCCCATGAGATGATCACGAAAATGCTGGCACTGGTGGACGGCGAAAAGGTGGAGGTCAACTGGGAATTTCACTTCCCCGGTGAAGTGGAGGATATTCCGAGCCACGATGAAACCGAAGAAGGATATCTGCCACCGCGCTTCTTCTTCCGCGTAGATGCGCTGGGCAAAACGGCAGATTCCGGCTTGCTTACGTTCCAGGACATGATCGAGATCGAAGTGGTCGATCATGAAGAAGTCCCGGTGGGCGAACTGGAATACAAGGTGACCTTTGCCGATGGCACCGAGCAGACGGGTACCCTGGACGAGAATGGCTATGCACGGATCGAAGATGTGCCGCCCGGCACTTTTCATGTAGAGGTCTTTTAGCAGAAGCAGGACGCTGTAGCGCAACGCATTATGGGAAAACCACAGGCCAAAGGAAAAGGCAGCACCGGAACCAAAAAAAAGCTGCAAATAAGCCCGCAACTCGTCGAATGGGGCGTGCATCCCAAAGAAGTGGAAGAAAGCAGTATGGGAACGACGACCTTCAAAGGCTTCCCTGAGAAGTTCCACGGCAGCTTTACCGAGACGGAAAAAAAAACAGCGATGTGGGTTATCGGCCTCTTTGGGGCGACGGTCAACCTGCGCAAGACCTATCACGTAAAGCTCAAAACGTCGTCGGGGGGCGAGACCATTTTTGTGTTCACCGCGGTGAAAAACGGCAATACGCAGGAATTGGATGTATTCAAAGTGGGTGTGCCAACGGCTACCTTGCCGGACGACACCCAGGCCGCTGCCATCAAAGCGCGTTTGCAACAGCGCAACATCCAGGTGAAAGGGTCCTGGCAGAGTAGCCAGCGCAAGGCAGCTCTCGCAGGGTTGAACGACCTGTCCGATGCCGAACTGGACAAGATGAAAGACCTCAAGATTGAACGCGCCGGGAGTGCCTCTAGTGGCAGCGGCGATGCAGCTACGGTGGGCGCGCACTACGTGCAGGAAGATCACACCATTGAAGTGTTCGATAGCGCCTTCGAACTGGGCGTAGTGGGCGACAGTGCCATTCCCAATGGCACTTTGATGGCGCTGGGCACCTCGCCCGGCAACGTCTTGCCGGGGGTGGCCCATGCCATTATGCATGAGGCAGCCCATGTGCTGGCGTATGGCGAGATTCGGGCCGCCGCGTTGAAAGACGATGCAGCCTTTGAGAAGCTAAAGCAAGAGAGCCAGAACATGCAGAAGTGGAGCCCGGCGCATTACACCGATCAACTGGATGAAGAAAAGCGCACCTTCAGCTATAACACGACAAGCGAACCTGCCACGGAGCCTGACAAAAGCCAATTCAGGGCGGATCTAAAAGCCTTGGAGAATGCTCTGGATAAGTCAGCAAAAGCCAATAAAGCATTTACGGATCTGAAGCAGAGCAAGGTGATGGACGCGTTTGAGGCCGATGTGGCTGCCGAAGTGCCCATAACGCCCTATAGCCTTGATGAGCAAAAGCAGGCTGGTTCAGACGATGACGCCAAACGCGGGGCTCTGGAGGAGTTCTTTGCGGAAGGGTTTGCCGTCTTCCACTGGGATCCTGACTGGCTCAAGACACACCGCAAACCGGTTCACGATTACTTTAGTGCTCAGAAGCATCTGTAACAGCACCAACCTCGGCCCCATGCTATAAAGCCCGTTGCGAAATAGAGTTGCTGGCTGTTGCAGCAGCCTGAGATTCTATGCGCACCCTTATGTATATTGGTTGTAAGGCGCTGTTCTTTACATACATTGCCGCCTAATCACCCGCTTACATCCATGGCCGGTCAATCCCGAGGCTCCTTTCATATCTCCTCCGACCCGGATACCACATTCATGACTAAGTAAGGCCAAAGAGATGACAAAGACGAGGCTTCGTCGGTTGCGAAAGACGATCCGGTGTAGGTGGCGTGTGGGACAGACTGGAGAGGGGTGAGAGTGGTTGTGAGACGTGAAACGTAAGGGAGCTTGCCTCAGCGCTTCTCGCGGTATTCTTGCGTTTTGCGCCTTATGTTCTCCGTGCGGCGTTCGTTGCGCATAGCTATACACCTGCATAACGAGGCACTGTCTAGCTCATTCTATTGCCCACGCAAATTCAAGTACGCCATGAGCACTTCCGCTAATCTACAGTTCGAGTTCGTCATAGATGACCCCGCCGTCCCCGCTGATACTTTCCAGGTGGCTTCCTTCGAGGGCTTCGAGCAGGTCAACCAGACCTTTCAGTTCACCGTAGATCTCGTCTCCTATGACCCCGACATCAGCCTGAGCGAACTGGCCTTCAAGCCCGCCACGCTAGAGGTCTACCGCGACGACCAGCAGTTGATCTTCCACGGGCTCGTGGCGCACTTCGAGCAGGGGCCGCATGTAGGGGATCGGTATGGCTACCGGGTTGTTATTGTCCCGCCGCTGTGGTTTTTGTCGCTGTATTTCAACAGCCGGATTTTTATTGAGCGCACGGTGCCGGAGATCATCGAAGAGGTCCTGCAGGAAGTCGGTTTTACGAGCCAGCACTACGAGATGCGGCTCAACGCTTCGTATCCGACGCGTGAGTATCTGGCACAGCACCAGGAGACGGATCTTGCTTTTGTCTGCCGATTGTGCGAGCGGGAGGGTATTCGTTTTTCCTTCCACGCCGATGATGGCAAGGTCATATTCTCGGATGAAGCGACGAGCGAGTCGAGTCTGATTGAGCAGGTGCTGACCTACAATCCAGGGGCGGGGCTGGAGGCTTCGGCGGAGGCGGTGCGTACGTTTACGAGCCAGGAGCGGGTGATCTCGGATGAAATGCTCCTGCGCGACTACAACTACCGCACCGCCAGCGCGACGAACGAGGTGCTGGACGGCCAGGAGAGCTACGTTCAAATGGCGGAAGGCAGCCCGTGGCAGGGCGACTGGTTGAGCCATTATGAGTATGGCTTGCATCATCAGGATCAAGGCAACACAGATCGGCTGACAACGGTGCGCCTGGAAGAAAAGGTGTGTCAGAGCCAGGTCGTCAGCGGGACGAGCGGCTATGTGGGGCTGCGCGTAGGGCATATTATGACAGTGGAAGGTCACTTTCGCGATCTGCTCAATGGCGACTTTTTTCTCGTGCGCATCACGCACCGGGGTACGCAGGCCGCCTCGGTGCCGGGCTTGATGGGCGCGAACGCAGAAGACACAGACGCCTATGTGAATGAATTCG
>DATGCC010000610.1:0-4852 GCA_035312345.1 Rhodothermales bacterium | reverse complement strand
CATGCGGCACGGAAATTATCAGGCGGCGCGGCTCCTTTTTGAGCAAACCCGCCAGCACCAGCCCTACGTGCATCTCGCTACCTACGGGTTGGCGCAGACGCTGATACGCGATCGGCACTACGCCGAGGCCGAGCCGTATCTGCACGCCGTTATCGGGCACGACCCGACCTATGCGCCTGCCATCTACGACCTTGCCATCTGCGCGCTGGCGATGGACGATGAGCCGCGGGCTCTGCAACTCAAAGCCAAACTTGATGTGCTGAATCCCGCCACAGCGCGGCGGCTCGAACGAGTCATCCGCGAGCCAGCGTTGCGACCGCGCGTTTTGCATCCCTTGCCCCGTGCTTCGCTTAGGAGTCTATGAATCTTCGGTTCTTAGTCTCATCGTCTCATAGACTCCAACCGCTTTCCCGTTGCATTTCCGTTGCAGTCTTCGCATATTGACGCCGCTGTAAAACCGTTCCCCTCCTTCATTAAAGGTCTCTGGTTGTAGAGCGGAGATGTGGTCTCCATGAACTATAACGATTCTGAGCAGCAGCCTGGCGGCAGACGATCCGGTGATGGCAATGGACATACCCGCCGTGACAACCGCGATTATCGGGGCGAGGTATACTCGCTACGCGTCCCGGCGGGCAAGCGGACGTATTTTTTCGATGTCAAGTCAACGCGCTCTGGCGAGGATTTCTTCCTGACGATTACCGAGAGCAAACGCATCGGCGAAGGGCGTTACGAAAAGCACAAGCTCTTTCTCTACAAAGAGGATTTTGGCAAGTTTACACAGGCCCTACAAGACGTGATGGGTCACATCCGCACCGAGTGTCTGCCCGGCTACGAGTTCGATGACATGCCGGATGCTTTTCTCGATGGTGAGGTCTCCGACGATCAGTGATGGTGAATGGAGCGGTTTTTGATCTCGCTAAAACCGCTCCATTCACCATCAACTATCCACCATTTCCCCAGCGTGAACCTTTCTCAAAACGCGCAGGTAGCGGCTGACAGGTAAGAACCTCCGCCCGCCTCATCGCTATATTGCTCGCACGTCGGAATAAACCGACGCTCTTTGTGATTTGGCTGGCGAGCAGATGCTTATGATCCCCATTGTCGAATATGCCGAACGAGAAGCGCGGCTGGGAGCTATTCTCAATCGCAGCGCCTCGTTTAGTCCCGAAGTAGATGCCGCTGTGCAAGATATCTTGGCGGCGGTGCAGGCCCGCGGTGAGGCCGCCGTGCTGGATTATACCGAACGCTTCGATGGCGTTCGCCCAGAGCCGCTGAAGATACCGGCCGAGATACTTGCCTCAGCGTATGAAGCGATGGACGCTGATTTGCGTCGAATCATCGCCGAGGCAGCGGCCAACATCCGGCGGTTTCACGAGCACCAGCGGCAGACTTCGTGGTACACCGAAGATGGCGATGGCGTGATGCTGGGGCAGCGGGTATTGCCGCTCGAACGCGTCGGGCTCTACGTGCCGGGTGGGACGGCTTTTTATCCGTCCAGTCTGCTGATGAACGCGATTCCTGCGCAGGTGGCGGGCGTTGAAGAAATTCATCTTGTTTCGCCCCCTGGAGCCGATGGCCGACCACACCCGCTGGTGCTGGGGACAGCACATTTTCTGGGCCTCGAACACGTCTACAGCATAGGCGGGGCGCAGGCTGTGGGCGCACTGGCCTATGGGACGGAGACGATCCCGAAGGTGGATAAGATCGTGGGGCCGGGCAATGCGTATGTGGCGGCGGCCAAAAAGAAAGTCTATGGCCTGGTAGACATCGACTCGATAGCCGGGCCGAGCGAGATCGTCATTCTGGCTGATGACACCGCCGACCCCGAGTACGTCGCTGCCGATTTGCTGTCGCAGGCCGAGCACGATGTTCGCGCCTCTGCGATTCTCGTTACGCCCCACCGCCCGCTGGCTGAAGCCGTCCGGGATCAGATCGAGCAGATGGTGCCCACGCTTTCTCGGAGCGACATCATGGCACAGTCGCTACGGGATTATGGCGCATGCATCGTGACGGAGACGATGGACGAAGCCATCGCGATGACCAACCACCTTGCCGCCGAGCATCTCGAACTCCTCGTCCGCGATCCGTGGCAGATGCTGACGGAGATTCGCCACGCCGGAGCGGTTTTCCTGGGGCCCTATTCGTCGGAGCCCGTCGGGGATTATTTCGCCGGGCCGAACCATGTGCTGCCCACCGGCGGCACGGCGCGCTATGCTTCTGCCCTTGGCGTGGATGACTTCATCCGCAAGCAATCTGTCATTGCCTACACCCGCGAACGCCTCCGCAAAACCGGAGCCGACATCGCCGCGTTTGCCGAGAGTGAGGCCTTGACGGCCCACGCTCAGGCCATCCGCGTACGGCTAAATCGATTGTAACCAAGTGTATCCATCACCGGGTTCGACTTGTCTTAGCGTCTTGCATTTTCGTAGCATAGAGGAAACGACGCGGGCAGTATCACCACCTCCATGGGCGAGCACTGAAGGATTTGTATGGCGAAGCGGATCGAGATGGAAATTCCGGATCGGGTCAATCTGGTGGCCAAAGGTACAGTGCTGGAGGGCACGCTGCATGTCGCCGGAGATGTGCGGATCAACGGACGCATCATCGGGAGCGTTGAGGTGGAGGAGCGGATTGTGATGGGGCCCGATGGCATCGTAGAAGGCGATCTAATTGCTGCGGAGGCAGATCTGGCAGGCGTTGTGCAGGGGGGCGTGGAGGTCACTGAACGCCTGGTGTTGCGCCAGGAGGCGTACATAGCCGGAACGATCAAAGCCGGGCACCTGGTCATTGAGGACGGCGCTGTTTTCAACGGCACCTGCCAGATGGGGCCGTCCATCTGGGTAACTCAGGAAGGAACTGGCGCGTTTCAGGGAGCAGTGGCCTCATTGGACGATGAATCATCTGCTGAGGAAAAGCTACCGTCAACAGACCCCGTCGAATCAGAAGAGGTCCTGGCTTCTCCACCCCTGGTCGTGCCCGGATCGCTTCCTGAAGCCGAATTTCTAGTCGATAGGCTGGCAGAAAACCCAGAGGCTGTCGAGGCGCAAACGTCAGGCGAGCCTCCCGAAGAGGCATCGCCCATAGACGAGCCTCCCGAAGAGGCATCGCCCATAGACGAGCCTGAACAGGCTAATGTGTCGCACTCAGCCGAAGCCGAAACACCACCGGTTGCTCCGGAGTCGGTGCGCTCTGCCAAACGTCTCAGGCCTCCGTTACGGGGGAAGCGCACCCCGGGAAGCCCGTCACTGGCATCGCATATATCGGCTCTGAGTGGGATGTTCAAGAAAAACGCAGAGCGACTTACCACGCCAGGAGTTGCCGGTGGCGTGCTGGCGGCTGCTTTCGGGGCGGTGCTGGTCCTGTATCTGATCTTCGGTGGCTTTAGCAGCATGTTCTCCCGTCCTGAGCCAGCAGCAGATCCTGTTGTGCAACCCGCCCAGCAGATTACGGCTTCAGACACCCCGGTAGCCGAGACGAACACGCCATCCGACCCGGACGCTGCTCTGGCTATGACCGATGTGGGTGGCGAGGTGGTCAATCCTGCCGAATCCGCTGCCACTGAAACGGAAGCCGCACGCCAGACTGCCGAGCAACAGCGTGCCACGATGGAGCAGGCCCGCCGACGGGTTGCGGCCCGGCTGGATGAGCAAGAGGTCCAGGCGCTGGCACAGCAGGCCGAGACCGCCCGCCGAACTGGCATGAGGGCCTTAGCAGCCGAAGACTTCGAGCAAGCCACCCGCTCGTTTCAATCAGCGAATCGGCTGTTCCAGCAGATCAAGACGACGCTGGATGCCAAAGATCAGGCCCTCGCGGACGCGGCTGAACCGGCTGCTTCTGATCCTGCTGAATCGACCGCTGAGGAATTGGAGGAGCAAACGGAGGCAACGCAACCGGTAGAACCAGAACCGGCTCCCGAATTGCCCTCGGCGCAGCCTGCCGTACGGCGGCTGGCGGGCTACCTGAAATCCAACATCGAACAGGAAAATGCCGGAGGTATGCAGGCGCTGTTCCACCGGGGCTGGGAGCCGTTCTTTGAGCAGGCTGACGGCATCCGGGCTACGGTGCGACCGGGCACCGCCGAGGTGAAGGGCAGTTATGCGAAGTCGAAGGGTCTCCCGCTGGTTACCCCATCTATTTGTTTGAAAGTTACCATGACACATTCTTCCCGGATTGCTCTATCAAGCATCCTTACTGTACTTATCGTTGTCGGAATCTATGGCAGCATCACGGGCTGTGATCAGACACATACATCGGTTGTATCCCCACAGGTACTGGTGGAAAATGGAGCCTGGACCTGGTTCAATGACGAACGTTCCATTTTTGCAGGTGCTCAGCTCTATATAGGTTTCGTAGATACCGCAGGCTACTCCAGCGTTACCGTGTATCCGCTGGAAACAAACGAAGACGTTCAAACCTACCGGCTGGGTTCTTTTCAGGAGAAAGACGATCACAATAACCCGGCGTTTGTACAGGTTGGAGAGGGGCCCATCCTGGCTGCCTACGCGCCCCATCATACGCACCCTTTCTGGTACTGGCGTTTTGTCGAAGGTACTGAATCGGGTTCCATACACTGGTCGCAGGAGCAAAAGACAGAGCAACTGGATGCCAATACAACGTATAGCAACTTGATTCAACTCGCTGGAGAAGACGGGCGCCTGTATAACTTTTTCCGCGGGACCAACTTCGATCCGGTTTTTATGATCTCCGACGATGACGGCCACACCTGGGGCGCGGTACAACACGTCATAGCTTCCGGTGGGCCGGAGACACGGCCGTATGTAAAGTATGCCTCCAATGGGATGGACCGTATCGATATGCTCTTCACCCAGGCGCATCCGCGCGACGCCGAGAC
>DATGCC010000609.1:0-8541 GCA_035312345.1 Rhodothermales bacterium | reverse complement strand
GCGCGGATTGAACAGGCCAAGATAGCCGCAGGTTGCGACAACCCTATGTCAGCCTGGATGCGCTGAAATGTAGAGGGCGCTGAAGGTGCAGCACTCTCTAACCTTCTGCAACCGCTGGGCCTTCGTAACCGCACATGCCGGTGCGCGGCGAGTTCACTACGGGGAGCCACATTTCTTCACCACAATTGTGTTTTTCCGTACAGCGTTCACAGAACAAGCCATTTCCCTCATACAGGCAGATCGCGCAGATCTGAGTCGCCTGGGCTTTTCCACACTGCTGGCACGTCAATTCAGGGGATTCATTGCGCCCCAGCACCTGAATCTTTTGCTTCGGCGCGGCCAATGCAAACACGTCAGCCACACGCAAATCCAGTTCCGAGGTTGTGCCGAAGTCATACTCGTACTGGAACGTGGTATCTGCTTCAAGCACGTCACCCAGGTGGTGGTTCATGTCGGCATCGCTCAATTCAAAGGGATATGAATCAAACCGTATCCCGTCAATCTCGAACATGCTCAGATGCCCGCAGCATTCGAGCCAGGTCTCCCGAAGGAATCGGTCCAGTTCGTGCAGTGTTGTTTGAGCGGTAACGGCTAGATGAAGCCAGTAATCCTCAAAGAAGCCATAGCCCTGCACGACGAGGTAAAAAACGTCGTTCGGTTTGCCGCTGCTGCTTTTTTGCAGCGTTTCCAGGTGGTCGGGCAGGCAGGCGCGCAAATGGCGTGACATGCCCGAGGCGCTGTACGTTTTTTCGCAGAGATGACAGGTGGCTTTCGTGCGGGAGCGTGGCATGAGAGGTTTCCAAAATAGATGAGGTGTGAGTTATCTGTTTTGAAACCCCCGCGTCCGCAGTACGATCTCTGTGAATGTGGTAAAATCGTCCAGATGTTGTTCGATGATGGCCTGGACCACCTCCAGATTGAGTTGCCGATAATCGTGGATCGCAATGTTGCGAAAGCCAACCATTCGCTTGAGTCGGTCGCCAAGCGTGGCATCCAGCAAGTCGGCGTCGATAAGCAGCGTAAAGGCGTCGCGGCTGTCTTGAGGAGGCCCCAGTTGGTGCTGGCGGACGAGGTGCATCGCCAGGTCGATGCTGGCCTGGCAGGCGCGTTGCAAGTTCAAAATAATGGCATCCTGCCGCGTAATGTTGTCGATAAGATGGCGTGCATTGCCCGCATATTCATCGCGGATGCGTTGCAGGCAGCGCTCAATGATCGCTGCTTTGTTTAGCAGGATGTCATCCACCATAGACCCGGCCTCGCTGCTGGATGTCGTTGAGGATCGCGGCGCGTTCTTCATTGAGAGCAGCATACCGTGCATACGCATGCATCTCGAATCGCTGTCGGGCCAGGGTGTCGGCTTCGTAAAGTACGAACCCTTTTGCAACGACCTGGACCTGCATCACCGTGCTGGCAGAGCGGAGATCGACAAGGTCTACATCTCTGTGAAGGATGGCTGCTAGGTCTTCTTGAAGTGCCCAGCGTTGTGTGGAAGTGAGAGGATGATCAGTCAGGATGGCAAGGTCGATATCGCTGTCTTTGTGAAGCACATCCTTCGCTGAACCGAAAAGGTACACAGCCTGGATGTCATCCAGTTTCTTCTGGACATAAGCGAGCGCTCCGGCAAGATCCAGGCTGCGCAGGTGGGGCGGGATGTGGAGTGTGGCAGAGGGCATAGTGCTACTGTACAAGAAAGCGCTGTGATGGGATCCAGGCAAGACATAGCGGAAGATTTGCGTAGTTAATAGATTGGTTCTTTATTGCGACAGCGAAGGCCTCTCCTCTCTAAACGGCAGTTACCTATGCCCGCTCGCATTCTGGTGGTAGACGACGAGCCGGATCTGCACTTGCTGATCCGCCAGGCGTTCAAGCGGCAGGCAGACCAGTGGACATTCGATTTTGCACACGATGGGGAAGAGGCGCTGGCAAAGTTGGAAGCCGACAACACCTTCGACATGGTGCTGACAGATATCAACATGCCGCGCATGGACGGCCTGACGTTGCTCTCTCGCATTCAGGAGATGGGCCGCTCGCTACGCGTCGTCATCGTCTCGGCCTATGGTGACATGGACAACATCCGCATGGCAATGAACCGGGGAGCGTACGATTTTGTCACCAAACCCATCAACCTCGCGGATCTGAAAACAACCATCGAGAAAACATGGCAGGAAGTGCAGGCCGCCCGCGAAGCCGAGGCGGCCCATACGCAACTCGAAACCACCCGGCACGAACTGGACGTGGCGCGGCAGATGCAAGCGCTCAAAACGCGCTTCTTCGCTGACCTCTCGCATGAATTCCGCACGCCACTCACCCTCATCCTCGGTCCGTTGCAAGACGCCTTGCGTGGAGCCTACGGACAGGCCCGGCACCTCCCCGGCGAGATGCTGCCCGTGATGCACAAACACGCTGCCCGACTAAAGCACCTCATCGATCAACTGCTGGATCTCACCAAAATCGAGGCAGGCCGGATGACGTTGCGGGCCAGGGAGCAGGATGTCGTCGCCTTCGTCCGTGACCTTGTGTTGTCTTTTGCTTCTGCCGCCGAGCGCAAGCAAATCGACCTTCGCTTTGCCACCCAGGCAGAAGAGGCCATCCCATTGTATTTCGAGCCGGACAAGCTGGAGAAGATGGTCGCCAACTTGCTCTCCAACGCGCTCAAGTTTACACCGGCGGGCGGCACCGTTCGCGTGCGTGTATTTTCCATTGGCGAGGCGGAGGTAGGCATCGAAGTGCGCGACAACGGCCCCGGCATCCCGCACGAAGCGCAGGCCCACCTCTTTGATCGCTTCTACCAGATCGATCAACCCGGTCTAGATACGCAGCCCGGCACGGGCATCGGCCTCGCGCTCACGAAAGAGTTGGTCGAGTTACATGGTGGCTCCATCACTGTCGAGAGCGAGCCGGGCTTTGGCGCAACATTCACGGTTTGCCTGCCACGGGGACGTGAGCATCTGCGCGAGGAAGACCTTTTAGGAGAGGGGGAAAGGGAGAAAGAGGGAGAGAGAGAGAAATTTTTGATTTCTGATTTGCGATTTGCGATTGATGAAGAAGATGAAGTGGGGGAAGAAAAGGAGGGGCTTGAATCCAAAATCCAAAACCCCAAATCTAAAATCCTCGTTGTCGAAGACAGCGCAGACGTGCGGGCGTATGTGAGGGGGCATCTGGCCCGGCGGTATGACGTCATCGAAGCCGAAGATGGGGCGGCGGGACTGGCGCAGGTGCGGGCCGAGACGCCCGATCTCATCATCAGCGATGTGATGATGCCGAAGATGGATGGCTACGACCTGTGCCGCGCACTCAAAGAGGATGACGCGCTTCGCCTCATCCCTATTATCCTGCTCACCGCCCGCGCCGAAGACGAGGACCGGCTGGAAGGGTTAGGGCTGGGTGCTGACGCCTACCTCAGCAAACCGTTCAACGCCGAAGAACTGCTGCTCCGCGTAGAAAACCTTATTGAGATCCGGCGGATTCTGCGCCAGCGATTCAGCGATGAAGTGGTGCTCAAACCCCATGACATCGCTGTGCCTTCTGCCGATGCGGCGTTTCTACAACGGGTCCAGGCTTTTGTAGCAGCGCACATGGGCGACCGAGACTTCGAGGTGGCGCGGGTGGCCGACGAAGTGGGTGTGAGTCCGCGCCAGTTGCGGCGGAAGATTCGTGCCATCACGGGCCTGTCGCCGTCCGGCTACGTTCGCACGCTACGGCTGCAACGCGCCGCGCAGTTGCTCGAAAAGAACGTTGGCGGCGTGGCTGAGGTGGCGTACCGGGTAGGTTTTGAGGACGCCAAATATTTCTCGCGTCTGTTCAAGCAGGTCTATGGCACGCTACCCTCGCAGTATGGCGGTGAGGCTGGATGCTGAAAGGCCCAGTCGGTCTATGCTTGTTGCACGTTTTTATGTCGGTAACTTGGGGCTCCTTCTCTCGTAGGGGCCTACTTTGCAGGAAGTGCAGATCTTACAGAACGAAAGAGAATTTAATGTACACCTATCAGAGGCGAGCGAACGGCCAACCGTTTTTTACGGGATTCCGCTCGACCTTAGCCGTCCGTTGTTTTTTTCGATTAGGTATTGCTGTCCTTACGCTACTCAGGTTCGTCACACCCCTCGTGGCACAGCCAGACGCTTCCCGCTTGGTAATCGCCGATAGTGTTTCGCTTGCACTGCTTCAGCAAGAACTGACGGAGATCGTCAGGGCGAGCGAAGTGCCTGGGGTAGCGGTTGCTCTCGTCACGAGGACGGGTAGCGTCTGGTCGGGCGGTTTCGGGGAGGCCGAGGTAGCGGAAGGCACGCCTGTCACCTCTCGCACGCTCTTCCGTGTCAACTCTGTATCCAAAACCCTCACCGCGCTGGCCGTACTGCAACTCGTTAAGGAAGGGCGGCTCTCGCTGGACGCTCCCCTGCGTGAGGTGGCACCGGAGCTGACTTTTGAGAACCCGTGGGCGGCTTCTCATCCCATTCGCGTGGTTCACCTGTTGGAGCATACCACCGGTTTCGACGACCTTCACCTGCGGGAGTATGGCTTCGATAAAGAGGACGGTTCATTGCAGGAAGCTCTCGCTGTCAACCCTGCTCCCCGTATCGCACGGTGGCCTCCAGGAACGCGCATGGCTTATAACAATGGTGGATACGCTGTGGCGGCTTACCTTATTGAGCAGGTGACAGGAGAACCTTTCGCGGCCTTCATCGAACGCGAGGTGCTCAGGCCACTGGGGATGCATGATTCGGGCTTCGGCCTGGATCGCGTTGACCGTGCCCACATGAGCATGCATTACGTCGGTTTGACCAGAGAGGAGCCAACACCTTATCCGCTCCTCATCCGCCCTGCCGGGGCCCTCATCAGTTCTGTCGACGATTTGGTCGCCCTCGTCCATACCTTCCTGAACCGCGATGGACCTCTGGTGAGCGATTCGGTGCTGACCCGGATGGAGACGCCACGTACTACGCAGGCGGCACAGGAAGGCCTGCGAGTCGGCTATGGTCTCGGTATGTACACGGCGATCGGAGAGGGCTACCTCTGGCACGGCCATGCCGGAGGGACACCGTCTGCGTATGCCCGCTATGCCTATCAACCCCAATGGGGAGTGGGCTACGTAGTTCTGATGAACGGCAACGACGCCGAAATCAAAAGACGTCTGGAGACGGCGATCCAACGATTTCTGATAGACGGGCAGCCTGCGCCGATGCCACCGGAGGTCGTGCCGCTCAGCCTCGCCGAGTTGGCAGCCTACGAGGGCGTCTACTCCCAGCGTACGTCGAACTGGCAACTCACCTCGGGTGTGGAGCGACTACTGGATGTTCAACAGGTTCGCGTCACGGATGGCAAGCTCGTGCTCGCACCGCTGCTGGGCGACGTGCCAGATACGCTGATTACCGCCGGGGCGGACCGTTTCCGCCAACCGGGTGAGGCAGAGCCTGATGTCGTCTTTCTTCGTGGAGCACGAGGGGATGTGACCGGATTGCGGACGTGGGATGCGGACAACCTTCGCGCTGGCAATTACGAGCGTACCACGCTGCTGCGATCTTATGCACCGCTCATCACCCTCATCCTCTGCCTGCTGCTGCTGCTCAGTGTTCTCGTAGTTTCTCTTTTTCGCGGCGCGGCTGCCCTGTGGGGCAAGCGGTCATCAGACCAGGGAGCCTGGGCCCGGTGGCTCCCAGCCCTGGCCGCGTTTACTTTTATGGTAGCCGTAGTTGTTCTTGTCGCTGGTGTAGGCAATGGCGATGCCGTAGAGATACTGGGCCGCCCGAGCGCCACAGCCGTTGGGTTCTGGGCACTGATGTGGGCCTTCGCCATCCTCTCCCTCGGGGCGCTCATCGTAACGGTCCGCGCTCTATTC
This sequence comes from Rhodothermales bacterium, assembly GCA_035312345.1. GTDB lineage: Bacteria > Bacteroidota > Rhodothermia > Rhodothermales > DATGCC01 > DATGCC01. The sequence goes on along the minus strand of DATGCC010000609.1, from coordinate 2,708 downwards.
AAAAGGCCAGAGACAGGCCGGGTTGTTCGTGTCTACGCGTTCCTCGTCGCCCTCGCTTGTATGACGCTGACGGTTTATCTCGCGTCTTGGGGTTTCATCGGTCTCCAGACGTGGACGTACTGAGAACTGTGGGCAGGGCGTTTGACGAGCCATGCTGTCGTTGTCACGGGGTTCTAACAAACGCCACGTTGCGGGCGCGGTCGGTGGAGGCTGTGAAGCCGGTGATGGTGCCTTCCTGGCGGGTGAAGACCAGCTTGTCGAAATACCAGGCGGTGGTAGTGAACTGGTCGGGTCCGTCGAAGGCGAGCGTTGCTTCGTTGTTGCGGCGGTGGTGGAGCACGAGGCGGTCGTCTTCCACGGCGAGGGTGTAGGTGGTGTCGAGTTCTTCGCTGTAGTAGGTGCCTGCGTAGTCGGCCAGTTTTTCGGGCGAAGGGGCGAAGTAGAGATCCGCGACTTGCAGCGTTTTCTCAACCGGGTTGAACGATTCAAGGTTGCCCAGCAGGATGAAGGCAAGGTCGTCGTCGGGGAAGCGGAGGAGGTTGGTGCGGAAGCCCCGGTGCCAGCCGCTGTGCGAGACGCGCCGGTGGCCCTTGTATTCACCGTGCCCGAGACCGAACGCATAGCTCAGCGTGTCGCCGTTGGTGAGGATGCCGCGCTCGTGGACCTGTTCGATGACCGCCGGGCCGCCCACGGTGCCGTCCTTGAAGTTGCGCACCCACTTTGCCAGATCCTCCGCCGTCGTAAACAGCCCACTTGCGCCAACGCTCTGGTAGCTATATACCTCTTTTTTAAACCCATCGCCGTCCTTGACGTAGCCCTGCACCCGGTCCGGCACGACCATGCGGTAATCATCATGGAAGTGCGACTGCGCCATGCCGAGCGGGGCGAAGATATTTTCAGTCGTCCATTCTCGGAACGACTGGCCCGTCACGCGCTCGACGGTTTCGGCCAGCAGGGTGTAGCCGGTGTTGCAATACGAATATTCTGATCCCGGCTCGAAATTCAAGGCACGCTGGCGGTAGGCGAGGTTCAGGATCATCTCTTTCGTGATGACATCGTCCATGCGCCAGCCCGCCATCCCAAGCAAGTCGAACTCGTCGCGCAGGCCGCTGGTGTGGTGGATCAGGTGCCGCAGCGTGATCGGCGTGCCGAAGTCGTGCATCTCGGGGACATGCTTCCGAATGTTGTCATCCAGCGAGAGTTTGCCCTGTTCGGCGAGCATCGCGATGGCGAAGGCCGTGAATTGCTTCGATACCGATGCCACCAGAAACACCGAGCGCGGCGTGATGGGCAGGCCGTATTCCAGGTTGGCGCTGCCATAGCCTTTCTCGTAGATGATCTCGTCGCCGCGCATCACCACGAGAGCGGCACCGGGTACATCGGGCTTGTTCTGTTCTGCGAAGAGCGAGTCGATAGCCGCCGCCGGAACGTCTTGGGCTACGCCAACGGCAGGGGCCATGCAGAGCGCAATAAGCAGCGTAAGAAAGCGAAAGGGTTTCATGGATGTCTGGGCTGATTCAATCAAAGAGGCAGCGACAAGGTAGGACGAGCCGAGCAAAAAGACACGGTTTGAGGATGGAAGTGGTGGGAGTGTGGGAGGGTGGGGGTGTGGGAGGGGTTTTTGTCGCTCATACACCCATCCTCCCACACCCCCACACTCCCATACGCTCCCAATCAGGTAGGCGCAACGGACAACTCTGGGAGACGCAGCGGACACGCCGGTTTATCGTCCTTCTTCGTCCGATCTGTCTACAGTCATTTCTGCTAGGTTACGTACCACACAAGCGCAATCACTCCCATAAACCTGATGGAGGATGACCATGCCGTACAAACTACATGAACGGTATCACGCCAACGTGCTGGCTGTCAAAGGCCGTTTTCTGGGCAGCATTGAGCGCGAAGGAATGCAGCGGACGTTTGATCTGCTGAAGGCCAACGGACAGACGCATCTGGTAGTGGATCTCTCCGCCACCGATTTCATGGACTCGACAGCCGTGGGATTGTTGGTTAACGGAGCGAAAGTCATGCGCGAGGCAGGCGGCGATGTGTGTCTCGCCGGGATGCAGACCCGCATTGCCAACCTGTTTGCCATGACACGGCTGCTCGGCAACGTCTTTACGGATTATCCCACGGTGGATGAGGCGCTGCAAAGCTTCGTCCCGCCCCAGTCCAATCCCACCGATGCATGAGTGTTGCGTGCGGCCACGCCGGTTGATCCTACCGGATCGTCCAATGCGCCGCCGATGGCGCTTCATAATGAAAACCATCACCTCCAAATTCAGAGGACAATCATGACAACGCGAATGAAGGAAATCACGGTAGTGCTTGCTTTATTGACGGGTTTTGTGCTGCTGGCCGTCCTGACGATGAACCTGCGAACGTACATGCAGGAGCACCGGGCGCAGGTTGCCACCGAGCAGGCCGCGCCGCCCGCTGTCAACGCACGCAACGTCAGTCAGCAGTAGCGCCATGCGTCGGTATCCCCTCATCCTAAACACTGGGAACGACCATGAAAAAAGTCTTGAAATGGACGGGCATCGTCCTCGGCAGCCTGCTTGTACTGGTACTTGTTGCGCTGGCGGTCATCTACGTCGTCACCAATGGGCGGATGAATGAAACCTACGAGGTACAACCCGTCGTGCTCACCATCCCGCCACCCGACTCGGCCCTTATCGCACGCGGCGCGCACCTAGCCGAAGTGCGGGCCT
>DATGCC010000608.1:0-2893 GCA_035312345.1 Rhodothermales bacterium | reverse complement strand
GAATGGCTTTCCCCACACGCTCGGCGATGAGCAAGACGGCAGCGATCTCCCAGCTCCCGGCCAGCGCCAGCGCCGGAACCGCCAGCAGATTCACCGCATAGCCGACCAGCGTAATGGTCCAGTAGCGCCCCAACCGATCAGTAACATAACCAGACTGTAGCCGCAGCCCGTAGCCCAGCAACTCCCCGGCCCCGGCCACCAACCCGACCGCTGTTCCACTCGCGCCGAGGAGCGCAAGGTATGGCCCTGCCAGACTCCGCGCGCCTTCGTAAGTGACATCCGCCAGCAGGCTCACCATGCCCATCATCACGACGAAAGCCAGCGCGGCGGATCGGCTATCGGAGCGGGTTTTCAAGGTGAGTAGGGGCGCGTGGAAGGTTGGGGGTGTGGGAGGTCAAGACACCCGCACGGGTTGCAACACGCTACAACCTCACAGCTTTGCAGGCACTTTGTCAAGCAGATCCCAGCCATATTCGAGCAGCGGCAGCATATCTTTTGCGATTGCGATGACATGATCCGTGAAATTCGGCGTTTGCAGCGCTTCATCCAATACAGGCCGTGTGACGACGAACGACTTCCAGCGTAGATAGTCTGCTACGTCTGACTCGGCATAATTCTGAAAACCACGAGGCATGCGTTTCAGCTTATCTCGGTCGGGATCGAGTTCGAGGTCGGCTGTTTCCAACTTCCGCACGACTTCCAAAAAACCGACCGGGTGCTGCGCCATCTGGGTGCGCCAGGGCCACAGCAAATCATTGTCGGGCCGCCAATAGCCACCGCCGATGAAGGATGCGCCCGGTTCGATGTGGATGTAGACGACCCCGTTATCTTTGCGGCTACCGCTACGCGAGAGCACGGCACTCGCATGGGTCTTGTAGGGCAGCTTGTTCTTCGAGAAACGGGTGTCACGGTAGATGCGGAACAGGCCCTTCTTGGGATCCCCCGTCAGCGGCAGATCCTGAGACGCTGCCTGCCGGGCCGCATCGGCGACGAGGCAGCGAAGCGGCCACTGCACTTCATCCTGGTACGTCTCTTGGCGCGGCTTGAACCAGTCGCGCTCGTTATTCTTCTTGAGTTGTTTGAGAAAGGTGAATGCTTCATCGCGAAAGCCGGGAAAAGGCGGCAGATCGTGCATATTGGGGGATTGGTTCTTTGGTTGCTGGTTTTTGGTTTCTAGTTCTTGGCTCTTTGCTTTTCTAGCTCTTCTGACTTCTATTCTCGATTCTCCATTTTTCACGCTTTCACGCTTTCCCCCTTTCTCCCTCTCACCCTTTCTCCGCTTCCCCTTTTTTCCACGCGAGGTAGGCCATAAAGCCAGGGCCGAGCCGTAGGGCTTCTTCGTCAATGGTGAAGCGGGGCGTATGGAGACCGTGGGTACTGCCTTTGTCCTTATTGCCCGTGCCGAGGCGGTAGAAGGTGCCCGGCACTTCGCGCAGGTAGTAGGCAAAATCCTCACTGGCAAACCATGGATCGAGATCGATAGTGTGGTCTTCGCCGACATACTCGATAGCAGCATTGCGGACAAAGACAGTGGGATCGGGATGGTTGTAGAGCGCGGGGTAGCCGATGCGCAGGTCGAGGTCGATCTCGGCCCCGAAAGCAGCAGCCGTGTGCTCGGCGATGCGGCGTATCAGATCGTGTGCGCGGAACCGCCACTCCTCGTTCATGGCCCGGAAGGTGCCTTCGAGCCGTACAGACTCCGGCAGCACGTTGGTCGCCCCGTCGGCAATGAAACGCCCGATGGACAGCACGCTTGGCACATCGGGGGGACAATGGCGACTGATGAGGGTTTGCAGCACCACGACGAGGTGCGAGGCCGTCAGCACCGCGTCCGAGCGCAAACGATGCGGCCCGGCAGCATGCCCTCCCTCCCCCGTGACCGTGATGTAGAGTTCATCAGCGGAAGCCATGTACATGCCGCTTCGCACGCCAATGGTGCCGACGGGTAGGTCTGGTGTGACATGCTGCCCGAAGGCCGTGTCCACTGCTGGACCCGCTTCACTTTCTGCCAGAGCCCCCTCTTCGATCATTGCTTTGGCCCCACCCGGTAGCCGCTCCTCACTGGGTTGAAACAGGAAGCGAATGGTGCCGCGTACTTCATCGCGCAGGTTACTGAGAATCATGGCTGTGCCGAGCAGCGATGAGGTATGGGCGTCGTGTCCGCAGGCGTGCATCTTGCCTGCGTTTTGCGAGGCGAAGTCGAACTCGTTGGCTTCGTGGATTGGTAGCGCGTCCATGTCGGCGCGGAGCATCAGGCTCGGCCCTGGCTCCTTGCCGTGCAAGGTCGCCACGATGCCAGTCTGCGCGATGCCGGTCTGCACGTCCAGATCAAGCGGTGCCAGCGTCTCGGCGACCAACCGGGCCGTCTCGTGCTCTTCAAACGCCAGTTCCGGGTTTTGGTGGATGGTCCGGCGCAGGCGGATGATCTCGTCAAAGTACTCGTCGTTGAGCGCCCTTATCTTGCTAATCATCGCTGGCATATTATCGAATCCGTGGATGGTCCGCTCACTCCGTTCGCTGGATAGGGAATGGTGAATAGATTCACGTCTAGAAACGCTTTTGCTATCCACCATCCACCTTTAGTTAAATCCTTCGCCAGAAACGGCAGGGGGATTGTCCTGATTGGCGACCTGCCAGGCCGTGGCAAAAATCAGCCGCGTGATGCGAGCCATGCGATCGTATTCGATCTTGTCTGCTTCATCTTCCACACCGTGGTAGTCTTCGTGGGTGCCGGTGAAGAAAAAGATGAACGGAATCGAGTGCTTGCCGAAGTTCCAGTGATCGGAGCGGCGGTAGAACTGGTTGGGATCATCCTTCGAGTTGAAGCGCTCGTCCAATTCCAGGTTGGTGCCAGTAATCTCGTTAACCTTCGCGTTGATGTCGTGCAGTTCCT
>DATGCC010000607.1:0-6691 GCA_035312345.1 Rhodothermales bacterium | reverse complement strand
TTCAACGATGTGCGTACCCTGGCCAACACACTCCTCTTCGACCTACACGACGAGTTGCGTGACCTACCCGGTGCTACCTCGGCCCGCCAAAAACTCGTCAGCCGCGCTCTGCTCTACCTCGACAACCTCAACCGGGAGGCGGGCAACGACCCTTCACTGCAACTCGAACTGGCGGAAGCCTACAGCCAGGTGGGGCAGATTCAGGGCAACCCGCACTATACCAACCTGGGCGACCTTGCCGGGGCGCGGGAGAGCTACGAAAAGGCGCTGGCTCTGCACGAAGCGCTCTGGCAACACGACACGACAAACACCGCAGTACAACAGGCACTGGCTAACAGCCTGGGCCACCTCGGCGTGGTTACGTCTTGGATGGGCGAAGAGGCCGAAACGCCACGCAGGCGTGCCCTGGCCCTGTTGACTCCCCTGACTACACCCACCGCCCTGAACCCAGAGGTGTTGCATGATATGGGACGTATTCGGAGCAAACTGGGCTGGGGCATCATCTTCGACGGACGCTATGACGAAGGCCTGGCCCACCTGGACACCGCTGTCGTGATTCTGGAAACGCTGGCGCAGCAAGAACCCGACAACCTGGCTCTCCAACTGCATCTGTGGCGGGCCTACTCTTATCAAGCCGATGGGCTGAGTTTCTCAGGCCGTCAGCGTCCCTTGCTTGACCTGATGACCGAAAAAGGATTGCCGCTGCTGGAGCGCCTTTCCCAAAAACACCCCAACCACACCCGCGTGCTCTACGGCCTGCACATCTGCTATGGCTACCTCGGGACGGCGTACACTCATCTTGGCCAGGCAGAAGAAAACCTGCACACCCACCAGACCTCTCTGCACTATGCCGAGGCGATGGTCCAGGTAGATTCAACCAACCAGAAAGGCAAAGAAGCGGTAGGCAGGGCCCTTGTGTCACTCGGCATGACCCTGGCCGAGCAAGGTCGCATCGATGAGGCTGCCCACACGCAAGCCATAGCCCTGGCCCGTGCCCACTACGATCAAAATCATGAAACGACAGAAGCAGGCAACAAACTGGCGCTCGGCTACCGTTTCCTCTGCCGCATCCTCGTCAACGCCGACCGGCTCACCGAGGCGTTAGAACCCTGTGAGGAGAGCATTGCCATCCAGGAGACCGTTGTGGCACGCAGCCATCCATCCTCCTCGGCAACCTCGGCTCGGCTTATGGGCATACCGCCCGCATCCATCGGGCACTGGCACAGCAAGCTAGAACAGAAACCGACCGCCAGGCCCACCTCGAACAGGCGCTGCACTGGTATGACCTCGGCGTGCCCATCTGCTGGAAGTGAAAGCAGGCATAGAGGGAGAAGGCAACTGGGAAGTCCACCCGGACTCCCTGGCCGCCGAGCGGGCAGCGCTGATGCAGCAAATGAACCGCTCAAGCCCCTGACCGCTTGCGTAAAATCCGGTTCAAGAGGTTCGGGACAAAGCGTTTCAGATAGATAGCCACCACCTCTTTGCCGCCGATGTATACTTCTTCTTTTTCCTTTTCGATAGCCCGTAGAATCCGGCGGGCGCATGTTTCGGGCGACATCCCTTCAGCCTGGTTCTGATCCATTGTGCCGTGCCGCGAGCCGTCGGCGGTGAGGGCGTTTTTTGAGATGTCAGTGCGGATGTAACCGGGACAAACGATGGTCACACGCAGACCTGCGTCGTGAACCTCGGCCCGCAGCACATCGAAGAAGCCCTGCAGCGCGTGCTTCGACGCCGAGTATGCCGACCGCTGTGGGGCTCCCAGCTTACCTGCAACGCTACTAATCACCACGATGTGTCCCGATCCCCGCTCCAGCATGGACGGGAGCACGGCTTTCGTGAGCGCCACAGTGCCGAAAAAGTTGACCTCCATAATCTGCCGGTCTACCCTCAAATCCGTCTCGGCGACACGCCCCCGCTGGCTGATGCCACCATTGTTGAAGAGGATATCGATGGTCTCTTCTTGCACCACTTTCTCGGCAATGGTGGCCAACGTATCGGTCTCGGACAGATCGAGCGGGACGACGCGATGGCGCTCGGTATGGGCACACGCAGCTTTGACGGCGTGCAGCCTTTCTTCGCGCCGGGCCGACAGGATGAGCCGTGCCCCTGTCTCGGCAAACGCATATGCCAGCGCTTCGCCAATACCGGAAGTCGCGCCAGTGATCCAGATGGTTGTGCCGTTGAAGGACATGATACTGAACGTTAATGGATCGGCTATTCCTGCCGCTAATCCCTGACGCGACTCAACCCCAGCGCTTTAATCATCCACTGGGGTAACGGCTTCGCGGGCGGGCGTTTCCGCAGGTCGAGGTACCAGCCGAGCTTTTTGAGCACCGGCATCTTGTGGGTCTCGACGAATTCGATGAGCGTGCCATCTGGGTCTTCGATGTAGCTGAATCGCCCGGCGGCCTCACCCATATCGAACGAATCCTGGCTGTCGATGGTGAATGGAAACCCCGCTGCTGCACAGCCCGATTTGAGCACATCCATTCCTTTGATATCGAAGCAAAGATGGATAAAGCCAAGATCACCCCAGAAGCGCCCTTCAAAGATGCGGCGTGGCGTGGCGTCGAGCGCCTGCACGAGTTCGAGTTGACTGGGTCCAAGCAGTTCCGAAAACGGTCCCTGCCGGGCCTGGCTGTGTGCGAGCAGCACCCGCCGAACGCGCCGATCTCCCCCTGGTAATGTGTGCAGATCAGGAAACATGCCAGTCTCATCATAAACTACGGCATCGTACCCCAGCACACCTTGATAGAGTGGCAGCGCCCGGTCGATATCGGAAACCCCGATCAGGCAACCGCTCGGTCCACCAGTGGGAGCATTTCCTTTGGCAAACCACCCGCCACCCTCAACGATGTCGAAAACCAGACCGAGCGGATCGCGGATGAAAAAGTGGGGCTGGCCTGCCGGATTCTCTTTTACCTCGCCCAGCACATCAAGATTGGCTTCTTGAAATTGCTGATAGGTAGCTTGCACATCGTGTGCTTTGATGCGCGGTGCGAAGAGGCCAAGGTTGCCCAGTTGGATGTCAAATGCAGGCGGCTGCGGCGTTCGGCTGGTGAACTGCCAGACTTCCATCCCACCGCCGCCCTGGAGGTTGAGCGCGAGCAAGGCGTCGCGGGATTGCACGGTGCCGCCGGTGTAACGCGTCATCAGAGGAGCCTCAGCGGCTTCCCGAAAAACGGGCACATCCATGCCAAAATGCCGCCGGTACCAAGCCCATGCTGTATCAACATCGGACACACCAATGCCCACCTGTTGGATGCCGCTGATAAGATACGTCATCGCGGCTCCGAAAGATCATGCGTGGCCGCAGGATGCGCCGAGGCTACGCCATCACCCGAGGACTTCGTGAGGTTCAGGTGAGTGCGAAGTTTCTCGAACGCTTCGAGCGTGCGATCCACATCTTCGTCGGTGTGGGCGGCCGTGGCAGTCAGGCGGAAGAGCACCACGCCACGTGGCACCACAGGATACGTCACTGCCGAAACAAAGACGCCATATGTGCTCCGCATCAGCCGCATCGCCTCAACGGCCGTTTTTTCATCGCCAGCGGGAATGTAGACGGGCGTAATCGGTGACGAGGTAGCGCCCAAGTCAAAGCCGAGATCAGCCAATCCTTTCTGCAACCGACGAGCAATATGCCACACCTGCTCCCGTCGTGCTCCGTCGTTTTTCACAAGATCCAGCGCGGCATCTACAGCTTCCACGTACACCATCGGCAAGCTCTTGGCGAAGATGTTGGGCCGGGCATTGTAGCGGATGTAATCCACCACGCGGTCCTCGCCCGCTGTCACACCTCCGATAGCCGCAAACGACTTGGCGAAAGTGCCAAAATAGAGATCGACCCGATCTTGTACACCCAGATGCTCCGCTGTTCCTGCTCCCGTTTCCCCCATCACACCGAATCCGTGCGCGTCGTCTATGAACAGCCGGGCATCGTATTGCTCTTTCAGCGAGCAAATATCCGGTAGCGGAGCCAGATCGCCAGTCATGCCGAAGACGCCCTCCGTCACGACCAGCACGCCGCCACGACGTTTTGCGTTGGTCGCTTTGAGTTGCTCTTCCAGGCTATTCATGTCGTTATGGCGGAAAACGCGGAACTGCTTGCCCCGCGAGGCCAGCAGCGCACCATCCACGATGCAGGCGTGCGAGAGGCTGTCGATGATAACCGTGTCTGCCTCGCCAACGAGCGCATCAATGGTGCCAATGACGCCCATGTAGCCAAAGTTGAAGACGACCGATGCCTCCTTCTGCAAAAATTGAGCGAGGCGAGCTTCCAGCGCCATGTGCCGATGCGTGTTGCCTGTCAGCAGACGCGACCCCATTGGTGCCCAGGTGCCGTGCTCCGCCACCGTCTGCTGCACCCGCCCGTGGATATGGGGATGCTGCGCAAGACCGAGATAGTTGTTGATCGACCAGACAATGACCTCCTTCCCTTCAAACTGCATACGCGGCCCGATAGGCCCTTCGAGCACCGGCTGCGTGAAGTATTTGTCCTTTGCCAACCGATATGCTCCGAAGTAACCACCATCGGTGTCACACTTGGCAAATAGGTCTGCTTCTGCTCCCGTATTACCTGTCGGAGCATCTGCCAGCAAGGCATCCGGCCCAATCTGTCCGGCGAGGTGCTGCGCCAGCCCATCGATCGTGAAATCGTTGACCGTCTCGGCGTTGGGCGCTACGAGGTTGAGGTCGTTTTCAATGGCAACTTTGAGTTCGATGACATCCAGCGAGTCGAGGCCAAGTTCTCCGAGCGGCGCGTGCAGGTCGATCTGCGCGACAGGCACCTTGCGCGATTGCGCGATGAGACGTTGCAAATGGATGGCCAGATGGGTGCTTCGCTCGTCCGATGACAAAGCCAGCAACGCAGCATGGTCGGGTACGGCAGCACCGTTGGTAGACATCGGGACAGACACAGGACCACTGCGCCCGACTTCGTTCAGATCACCATTCACCAAATCCTGCTTGCACTGGCGACGCTGGATCTTGCCGCTGGTCGTCTTCGGCAGGCTGCCCGTCTTGAGCAGCACGATGGTATGAACGCGGAGTTCGTGTGCCTCGCTCACGGCTTTGCGAATGGCGGCAGCGATGGCGTCGGTGTCGAGATTACGCAACGCACTGCGTTTGACCTCCTGCACCACCGCGAGGTGCTCTTCGCCCTGTTCGTCGATGCTGAATGCCGCGCCACAACTGGGGCGCAATGCCGGATGCGCTGTGCCCACGGTGGCTTCGATATCTTGCGGGTAGTGGTTGCGTCCACGAATGATAATCAGATCTTTGAGCCGCCCGGTGATGAACAACTGGTCGTCCTGCAAAAAACCCAGGTCACCCGTGCGTAGCGCACTGCCATTGTTTGAGCCCGCCACATGGCTATCAAAAGTGGCGGCTGTTTCGTCGGGTCGTTTCCAGTAGCCCTGTGCCACACTCTCACCCGAAATCCAGATCTCTCCAACTTCGCCAGAACCACAAAGCTCCAGCGTCTCTGGGTGGACGATTTGCAACCGCTGTCCAGGCCACGTCTTGCCGCTGCTGACCATGGTGTAAGGTTCTTCTTCATCTTCAGGCGTCAGCAAAACATTGTTTTCCTCCAATGCCGAGGCGCATATTTTTTCGAGGTGTGGTTCCGCTTCCTTGAGTCCACCTGACACGAAAAGTGTGGCTTCGGCGAGGCCATAGCAGGGAAAGAACGCCGTCTTCCGAAACCCATACGGCGCAAAGGTCTGGCTGAACTGCTCAAGCGTCTCGGCGCGGATCGGCTCGGAGCCATTAACCGCAAGGTTCCACGCAGAGAGGTCGAGCCCTTCTCGCTGCTCCGGCGTGATTTTGCGGACACACAGGTCATAGGCAAAGTTCGGCCCGCCGCTGATGGTGGCCCCGTAGCGGCTCACCCCCCGCAGCCAGCGGATCGGCTTCTGGAGAAACATCACCGGAGCCATCAGCACGCACTGCGTCCCGGCATAAAGCGAGTGCATCACGTTGCCAATGAGGCCCATGTCGTGGTAGAGCGGCAGCCAGCCGAAGAGCACATCCTCTTTGCCAAGCCGAAACGCCTGCTGCATGACCTGCTGGTTGTGCAACAGATTATCATGACTCACCATCACGCCCTTCGGCGTTCCGGTCGAGCCAGAGGTGTACTGCAAAAACGCCAGCGTCTCTCCGTTTATTTGGGGACCCTTCCAATCTGCCGCCTCTATTGACAGATTATCCGTGGGAAGGCAGTGCATGGCTTGCAGGTGAGGATGCGCGGCAAACTGACGCTCGATATCACTGAGGATCTGCTGCGTGGCGAGGATGTGCGTGGCCTCGGCATCCGTGACAATGGCGTCAATGCGATCCAGCGAGCGGTTCTTGCGCGGCGGATAGGCGGGTATCGCCACCACCCCGGCATACAGACAACCGAAGAACGCGGCGATATACTCCAGACCTGACGGGTACAGCAACAGCGCTCGGCCCCCGGCTGCCCCAGATGCCTGTAACTGCGCCGCCATGGCCTGCGCCTGCTGATCGAGTTGCTGGTATGTAACCGACACCTCCTCGTCTTCGCCATCAAGGAGAAACGTATAGGCGGTGCGAGTAGGATCCTGCGCGGCGCGCAGACGGAGGAGATCTACAAAGGTGGTGCAAGCAACCGAGGAGGCTTCGGAGGCGCGATTCATAAAAAAACTTTTCTAGGAAACAAGGGGTGGAGGCA
>DATGCC010000606.1:0-7416 GCA_035312345.1 Rhodothermales bacterium | reverse complement strand
CGGGTTGCCAGAGTTCTGCTGCACATAGGCCCCGGCAATTTTACCCTGCAATGCCCGGTCGAGGGCAGGCGAGGCGGTATCTTCCAGCTCGCGTGCCGTCACGGTTGAGACGGCATTGCCCAGTTGCTTGCGCGCCGTTGGAGCCGAGGTGCCAGTCACCACGATCTCTTCGCCCCGCACGATGTCTTCTTCGAGCGCGACCGTGCCTACATCGACGGTGCGCTGCGATCCGAGGGTCACCGTCCGTCGCTCGGGCCGGTAGCCAATGAAGCTGAACACCAGTTCATAGGTACCACCTTCCCGGTTGGCGGTCAAGGTAAATGCCCCATCTAGATCTGCGGCCGTGCCAATCGTGGTGTTGTCAAAACGGACGTTGGCTCCCGGTAGTGGCTGCTCGGTCACGGCGTCGATAACCCGCCCGGTAACGGTGTACTGGGTTTGCTGGGCCCATGCCGTGCCAGCCCCTAACAGCAGCAGACCAAGGCTCCACCCTGCCAGGCACCAGCATGAGAGCAGGAGGCTTCGTAGTAATCGTTTATGCATAGCTCAAAACGCGGGTTGGATGAGAAGAACACCAGGAAAGCATCTGATGGTAGGCTTTTAACGGAAACCACCCGTCGGAGGTACAAGCAAGCGGGGGTTATTATCTGTGCCCTGACTGAATAGAGTATAGCAAATGAAACAGAGCAGCGACGGGCTATCCAGAAGTCGTGTAAGGTTTTTTACAGCGTTTCGCCTGCTCACCTCGTAATTAATGGGAATCAGAAAGTCCGCACAGAACAAGCGCCCGGCCTTTCACGTTTCCGACCTCTTTTACGCCTTTGCATCCAAGCCGAAACCCGCTGATGAATACGACGGCTGTCTCTGACTTTATCCGGCACCACTTCCGCCACTTTAATGCCGCCACCCTCGTTGATGCCGGGCAGGCCTACATCGACCACCTGGACGCGGGTGGTCAGATGATGGTGACGCTCGCCGGTGCAATGAGCACCGCCGAGTTGGGCCTTTCGCTGGCTGAGATGATCCGGCAGGACAAGGTCCACGCTATTACCTGCACCGGGGCCAATCTCGAAGAAGACCTCTTCAACCTCGTTGCCCACGACCACTACGTGCGCGTGCCCCAATACCGTGACCTCACGCCCGAAGACGAGCAGCACCTGCTGGATCGCCACCTCAACCGCGTGACGGACACCTGCATCCCCGAAGAGGAAGCCATGCGCCGCGTCGAAGATGCCGTGTTTAAGGCCTGGAAAGCAGCCGAGGCGGCAGGGGAACGCTACTTCCCGCATCAATTTCTGTATCAGGTCATCCGCAACGGTAGGCTGGAGGCGTCTTATCAAATCGATCCGGCAAATAGCTGGCTCGTAGCGGCCGCCGAAAAGAACCTGCCGATCATCGTGCCCGGCTGGGAAGACTCGACGCTGGGCAACTTCTTCGCCAGCCACTGCATCACGGGCAAAATCAGCAATGTGCATACGGTGCGTACCGGCATCGAATACATGACCTGGCTGGCCGACTGGTACCTGCAAACGTCGAAGCAGGCTTCCATCGGCTTCTTTCAGATTGGCGGTGGCATCGCGGGCGACTTCCCGATCTGCGTCGTCCCGATGCTCGAACAGGATCTGGGCCATGATAATGTGTCGCTCTGGGGCTACTTCTGCCAGATCAGCGACTCGACCACCAGCTACGGCTCGTATTCGGGTGCGGTGCCCAACGAAAAAATCACCTGGGGCAAGCTCGCCGTCGATACACCCAGCTTCGTCATTGAGTCCGACGCCACCATTGTCGCTCCGCTGATTTTTGCGATGGTGCTGGCCGAGGAGCATACCAAAGCCAAAGCGACTGCCGAACTGTCCAGCGCAACCTCCGTTTAGAAAAGGACGGTTTAGTGGATGGTTGATAGTGAATAGTGGATAGACTGAAGGGCTTCATTTTTTATCCATCTACCATCCACTTCCCACTATCCACCTATCTTTCTTTCTCCCTTTCTCACCTAACCCTTCCCGCCGTTGACCCATTTCTCCACCAGCGACCTGCTTGCCGACGCCCCCCCCGACTGGCATCCCACCGATGCCGACCACCTGTACCGCATGGACAGTTGGTCCGATGGCTATTTTTTTGTCAACGAGCAAGGTCATGTCGCTATGACGCCTGATCGGGACCGTACCCAGGCCGTTGACCTGCACACCGTGGTCCAGCATGTGAGCGAGCAGGGCATTGCGTTTCCCCTGCTGATTCGTTTTCAGGATGTGCTGCGAGGCCGGGTGAAGCAACTCAACGAGGCATTCCGCCAGGCCATTGACGAGTACGACTACCAGAACCGGTACACCGGCGTCTATCCGATCAAAGTCAACCAGTTGCACGAGGTGGTGCAGGAGGTGCTGGATGCCGGGCAGCCCTATGGCCTGGGGCTGGAGTGCGGCTCGAAAGCCGAACTGGTAGCCGCCCTGCCCCATCTCGAAGACGACGCGACGCCGCTCCTGTGCAACGGCTATAAGGATGACGTGATGCTGCGACTGATCCTGACGGGTCAGCACCTCGGCAAGCACATCATCCCAGTAGTCGAAAAGTTTGATGAGTTCGAGCGGCTGATGCGGTTGGCCGAGGAGATGGACGTACCGCCGCGCTTTGGCGTGCGCGTGCAACTTGCCACGCGGGGCGCAGGCAAATGGGCTGCCTCCAGCGGCAACCAGTCGAAGTTTGGCATCTCGGTAGCCGACCTGCTTGCCCTCATCAACCACCTGCGCGAAACTGACCGGCTGGACGCACTGGTGCTACTACACTTCCACTTGGGCAGCCAGATTTCGGACATCCAGACGCTCAAGCGGGCCGTCAAAGAGATCACACACGTCTACGCCCAGTTGCGTCAGCGCCAGGTGCCGGTGCAGTACATCGACGTGGGCGGCGGGCTGGGTGTCAACTACGGCGCAACCTACGGTCACGACGACGAGGCGATCAACTACACGTTGCAGGAATACGCCAACTCGGTCGTCTACGCGGTCAAAGAAGTGTGCGACAGCGAAGAGGTGCCCCACCCGACGCTGATCTCCGAAAGCGGGCGGGCGCTTACGGCGCACCATTCCGTGCTCATCGTGGAAGCCCTTGGTGCGTACCAGAAGAAAGGCGTAGATCCCGACTTCGCACCGACGGATGAGGACGATGCCACGGTGCAAGACCTTTACGACGCGCTCCAGCAAGTGCAAAAGGTGAGCCGCCCCCCGGAGACCAGCGACCTCGCCACGCTCCGCGAAGCCTACCACGACACCATCGAGAAGCGGCAGGAAGCCGACACACGCTTTAGCCTTGGCTATCTGCCTATTGAACAACTGGCCTTGGCAGAACGGCTTTACTGGACAACCTGCCGTGCTATCCACGAGCGCATTCACGACCTCGACCCCGATACGCTACCGCCCGAACTGCTGGCCCTCGACGACCTGTTGATCGACCAGTACCTCTGCAACTTCTCGGTCTTCCAGTCCATTCTGGATCACTGGTCCATCGGGCAGCGCTTCCCGATCATGCCCATTCACCGGCTCGACGATGCCCCCTCGCGCCGCGCCCAACTCGTCGACCTGACGTGTGACTCGGACGGTAAGGTGAGCCACTACATCGGCCACGATCCGGAGCAGGCGTATCTGGAGGTGCATCCGCTACGCGAGGGCGAGCCCTATTACCTCGGCTTCTTCCTGATGGGGGCTTACCAGGACATCATGGGCGACATGCACAACCTGTTTGGCCGCCCCACCGAGGTGCACGTCTATGCCGACGAGGAAGAGCCGGACGGCTACTACATCGAAACACTCCTGCCGGGCGCGACGGTCGAAGAGATGCTGGCGAAGGTGCAATACTTCCCCAACGACCTGCACCGCCGCATGAACACGCTGATTCGCTCGAAAGTCGCTGAGAAAGCCATCCGCCCCAAAACCGGCGTGCAGATCCTTGAGCAATACGTGCAGACGTTCAAGGAGATGACGTATTTGAAATGATAGTTGCAGGTTGCCTCGCTGCGCTCGGCGTCAGGTTACAGGTTTAGCTCGTGAATCTACGATTTCTTTGTAGCAACACACCTGCCAACCTGTAACTAGATAAACTTGCTAACCTGACAAACCTGCCAACCTGATAAACCATGTCTTCATTCAACGTCGGCCTCGTGCAGATGCAGTGCGACGAAGAGCCCTCTGTGAATCTCGAAAAAGCCCTGTCGATGACGCGAGAGGCTGCCGAGCAAGGCGCACAGGTGGTGTGTCTGCCAGAGCTTTTTCTCTCGCACTATTTCTGCAAGACCGAATCGTATGAACCGTTCAAACTGGGCGAGCCGGTGCCAGGACCAACAACCGACGCCTTCGCCAACCTTGCTGCCGAACTCGATATTGCGGTCATCGTGAGCCTGTTCGAGAAGCGTACAGCGGGCCTCTACCATAACACGGCTGCCGTCATTGATGGCGCAAATGGTTATGTGGGGAAGTACCGCAAGATGCACATCCCAGACGATCCGCGCTACTACGAGAAGTTCTATTTCACCCCTGGCGACCTGGGCTTCAAAGCCTTTCCCACCAAACACGCCACGCTCGGCACGCTCGTCTGCTGGGACCAGTGGTACCCCGAAGCGGCCCGCATGACGGCGCTCAAAGGAGCCGATATCCTGTTCTACCCGACGGCCATCGGCTGGCACCGCGAGGAGAAGGCGGAGGTGGGCCCGGCGCAGCACGAGGCATGGGAGGTGAGCATGCGCGCCCACGCCATCGCCAACGGCTGTTACGTCGTTGCCGTCAACCGCCTCGGCTTCGAGCCCACGCCCGACGCGACGGATCCAGACGATGGTGTCGAGTTCTGGGGCCAGAGCTTCGTCGTGGCACCGGACGGTAGCATCGTGGTACGCGGCCCGGTAGATGCAGAAGCCATACTCATCGCGCCGATCGATTTGTCTAAGATGGAGACGGCCCGCCTCGGCTGGCCCTTCCTCCGCGACCGCCGCATCGACGCCTACGCACCCCTCTCGGCTCGCTTCCTGGATGAGGAATGATTCGGAGAACGAGGAGCGGCGGGCAGAGAGCGATTTTTTGCTCCACAAACGCCCTCCGCATTCCGCTTCCCGCCCTCCGAATATCCTTGTTGCTATGCGCTACCACGCTATGCCTACCTCAACGAAGCTTAATCCTGAAGACTACCGCATGCCTGCCGAGTGGGAACGGCAGCAGGCAATCTGGTTTTCGTGGCCGCACAATCCAGACACATGGCTCGGCAAGTTACCGGCGGTGGAGCAGGTGCTGGCTCAGGCAGTGCGCGAACTGGCAACCGGCGAAACCGTGCGCATCAACGTGCTGGACGCCGACCACGAAGCCCATGTCCGCGAGGTCATCGGTGCGGTGGACCACGTCGTCTACCATCATTTCCCGACGAATGACTCGTGGTGCCGCGATCATGGCGCTGTTTTCGTGGTGCGCGATCATCCTGAACAGCCACTTGCTGCCATCAACTGGGGCTACAATGCCTGGGGCGGCAAGTACCCCCCGTACGACCTGGACAACGCCATCCCACCCAAAATGGCCGCTGCCCTCGGCGTGCCCTGCTTCGAGACGGACATGATCCTCGAAGGCGGCTCTATCGAAATCAACGGCGCAGGTACGCTACTGACGACCGAGGAATGCCTCCTCAACCCGAACCGCAACCCCGGCCTCTCGAAAGCCGACATCGAACTGCGCCTGCAGACGATGCTGGGCGTTGAACAAATCCTCTGGCTCCACGGCGACCTCGCGGGCGACGACACGGACGGTCACATTGACAACTTGACGCGGTTCGTCAGCGAAGATGCCGTCGTGACCATCGTAGAAGACAACCCGGACGATGCCAACTATGAAGCGTTGCAGGCCAACCTGGAAGCCCTTCACAAGGTGACGTTGCCAGACGGAAGGCCGTTGCGCATTTTTACCTTGCCGATGCCAGAACCTCTTTACGAAAACGGGGTTCGCCTGCCAACGAGCTATGCCAATTTTCTCATTGCCAACACCGTGGTGCTGCTGCCCGCCTACAACGACCCGGACGATGCGGTCGCGCAGGCCACGCTGCAACGCTGCTTCCCGGACCGCCGCGTCGTGCTCCTCGATTGCCGCGACGTGATCTGGGGCCTCGGAGCTTTTCATTGTTTATCCCAACAGGTGCCTGCCATCGCCGCGCACCACCTACCTCCACCTCAACGGTAATGCTACGAAAATGAACGCCCCCTTGCGGTACAACGATCGCGTGTATGTCGCCGCTTGCAACGTGGGCCGGGGTCTTTTTGCGACCCGTCCTTTTTCTCCCAACGAACACATCCTCAGTTTTCATGGCCCCCGGATCAGCACAGATGATCCGCTGAACCAGTCCGAACAACAGAGCAACCTGATCCAGATAGGTCCTCGCGAATACGTGCTGCCTGATCCGCCCGGCATCTTCGCCAATCATTCCTGCCGACCCAACGCCGGGCTTTTTCAGGACACCATGCTCATTGCCATCGCACCCATCGAAAAGGACGAAGAAATCCGATTCGACTATTCGACTTGCATGGACGAGGACAATTGGACGATGCCCTGCGCGTGTGGCCACCCCGAGTGCAGGCGTCTCATCACCGACTTTAAAACACTCTCTATAGACCAGCAAGCGTGGTTCCTGGAGCGGAATCTGGTCCAGACCTTTATCGCCGAGCAATACATCATGGGTGTGTAAAACGATCCAGGATCCCGGCACCGGTATCGAAGTGACTGTCGAAGATATTTTTCGCTGAACAGGAAAGCTGTCAGCCGTCAGCTATTAGCTCTCCTTCCAGAAACTATAGCTACCGTTTAAAGCTGATAGCTTCCTCTACCGCACTGTGTAACGCAATCCGGCAAAGACGTGGCGTGTAGCTGTCGGGAAGAACTGCGCCGTGCCGAAACTAACATTGCCGTACAGCAGCGCCTTCTCGTCAAACACATTGTTCATGTCAAACGTCAGCCGCAGGCCATCCAAGATGGAGGTGCGGGGAAACGCGTACTGGAGCGAAGCATCGACCAGGAAGTAAGGATCAACGACCAGATCATCGTTCGGCGTGCCGTCCGGGTTTTCGCCGCCGTTGTTGTCGGTGTACTGCTTCCCGGCATATTTGGCGTTGAGTGCAGCGGTAAACCCGGCACGGGTGTAGGTGAGCCCCGCATAGCCTACCTGCTCCGGGAAACCCGCAATCGGGTTGCCATCCTGCTCGGCCTCTACGATGCTGAAATCAGGCAGCGTGACGAACTCGGTGAACTCGACGAAGCGGTTGCGGCTGAAGGTGGCATTGGCCTGTACGTCAAGGCCGGGCGCGAGGCGGGCTCCGGCTTCCAGCTCCAGCCCGATGTGGCGCGTGCGGTTGGCGTTGCCCGTGCGTGGGACGCCAAACTGATCCAGCCCGCCGCTCGGCAC
>DATGCC010000605.1:0-2433 GCA_035312345.1 Rhodothermales bacterium | reverse complement strand
TAGCCATTGTTCGATTTTCGATTTTTGAGTTTCGATTTTGGAAGGTGGCGGTTGCGGACTGGATCAAATCCAAAATCCGCAATCGCAAATCCAAAATCAGTCTACGTACATCACCTTTTTGGCCGCTTTGTAGGCCGCTTCGGCGCTGGGCATGTAGTGCGCGATCAGCGGCTTGGAATACGGCGCAGGCACGTCTTTCGCCGTGATGCGCTGCACCGGGGCGTCGAGATAGTCAAAGGCGCGGTGCTGCAACTGAAACGCTACTTCAGCGGCGACACTGCCAAACGGATTGCTCTCGTCGATGATGACGCACCGGTTGGTTTTCTTGACCGATTCGACCACGGCGTCCCAGTCATACGGGCGGATGGTGCGCGGGTCGATCACTTCGGCGTTGTAGCCATCGTCGGCTAGCATGTCGGCGGCTTCCAGCGCCAGCCAGTAGCTCTTGTTGTGGCCGATGATCGTCACGTCATCGCCTTCGCGGGCGATGCGCGCCTTGCCAATGGGAATGGTGTAATCTTCCTCCTCGCTCACTTCGCCTTTCAAGCCGTACATCAACTCGCTTTCGAGGAAGAGCACGGGGTCGTCGTCGCGGATAGCGCTTTTGAGCAGGCCCTTCGCGTCGTCCGGGTTGGAGATGGAAATGACCTTGAGGCCAGGAAAGTACGAGTAGATGGCTTCGACCGAGGTGTTGTGCGTCGCTGCCAACTGTCCCGCCGCCCCGTTCGCGCCGCGAAAGACGATGGGAAATTTGAAGTGCCCCCCGCTCATGTAGCGGATCTTGGAAGCGTTGTTGATGATCTGGTCGATAGCGACGAAGGCAAAGTTCCACGTCATAAACTCGATGATGGGCCGCAACCCGCTCATCGCCGCGCCGATGCCGAGGCCAGAGAAGCCGTTCTCGCTGATCGGGGTGTCGATGACGCGCTTGGGACCAAACTGGTCGAGCATCCCTTCGCTCACCTTGTACGCGCCGTTGTACTCGGCCACCTCCTCGCCCATGAGGAAGATGCTCTCGTCGCGCTCCATCTCTTCGACCATCGCCTCGCGAAGGGCCTCACGCAATTGCAGTTCTGCCATATCTAAAAAGTTGTTTCAGGTTTATCAGGTTGCAAGTTTGTCATGTTGCAGGTTTATCAGGTTGCCGGTTCGGTTACGAGAGAGAACCTGTAACCTGAAGCCGAGTGAAGCGAGGCAGCCTGCCAACCGGTAACCGCCGAGCCATCAGGCGAGGAAAGGATAATCCTCCTGCGAATACACGTCGTCGTAGATCGAATCCAGCGGCGGGAATTCGCTGTTCTCGGCAAAGTCGACCGAGTCTTTGACTTCCTGCTTCACCGCGTTGTCGACCTCGTCGAGTTGGTCGTTATCGGAGAGCTTGTTTTCGAGAATGTAGCCTTTGAGCCGCAGGATCGGGTCCTCGTTCTTCTTGGCGTCGAGTTCTTCCTTGGTCCGATACTTCATCGGGTCACTCATCGAATGCCCGCGATACCGATACGTTCGGATCTCCACGAGCGATGGACGGCCTTCCCGAGCCATCGCCACATGATCGCGCATGGCTTTGCAGACGCTGAACACGTCCATCCCGTTGACCAGCGAACCCTGCATATTGTAGCCGACGGCTTGCTTGTACAGGTCCGGCTCCGCAGCAGCGCGCTCCACGGCGGTGCCCATCGCGTACTGGTTATTCTCGCAAACGAGGATCACCGGCACATTGTAGAGGGAGGCAAGGTTGGCTGCTTCGTGGAAGGATCCCTGCCACATGGCCCCGTCACCGAAGAAGCCGATAGCAACGCCGCCGTCTTCTTTGTACTTATGCGCGTAACCCATGCCCACGGCCACCGGAATGTGCCCACCGACGATGCCGTGTCCGCCGTACAGCCCCCGTTCCTTGTCGAAGAAGTGCATCGAGCCACCCTTGCCTTTCGAGCAGCCGTCGATTTTGCCGAAGAGTTCAGCCATGCCTGCATCGGCGCTCATGCCGAGGGCAAGGGCGATGCCGTGATCGCGGTAGGCCGTGATGATGGTGTCGCCACCGACGTTGATAGCGTGGGCGGTGCCGGTGGAGACCGCTTCCTGGCCTATATATAAATGGAGAAAGCCCGCAATCTTCTGCTTGCCATACATCTGCGCAGCGCGCTCCTCGAAGCGGCGTTGCAGCAGCATGTTGCGGTACATATCGAGCACATCGTCGGTGCTCAGGTCCAGGTCTTCGTGCGTATAGCTATCCGCCTGGTAGGTGCGAAAGGAAACCTCAATAGAACTTTCCTCGGGCACCGCTACCACCTGCCCGTTGGCCTTAGCATCCTTTGCCGCTGCCTGCTTGGTGGTCTTGTTCGATTTCTTGGTCGTCTTGCTCGCCATATGTTTGTCCTTAGAGTAAACCGTCACGGGTGGAAAACGGCCGGAAAAAACCGGTAGGTAAAGCTGGTA
>DATGCC010000604.1:0-5188 GCA_035312345.1 Rhodothermales bacterium | reverse complement strand
CGACCTCAACGTGATCAAAGAGGGCCTGCCGCGTAGCGCCTACTTCACTGAAGAGGTCATTGGAGCGCGGTTCAACGATGCCGGTGAATATATCGGCAACCTGTGCGCCAGTGACACGGTAGAGGGCGGTGCGGCCTGTGGTTCCGCCGATGCGGATCGGCAGTTCCTGGGGGTGCCGTTCCCCGAGCACTTCGGTTCCTTCTCGCTCAACGTGCGGCTCTTTGGCGGGCTGAACATCTACAGCCTGGCCGATTACGCCCTCGGTCATCGCGTCTTCAACTCGACCAAAGCCTTCGGTGCTCGTTTTGGTAACAATCCCGAACGCAACGAACTGGCCGAGCAACTCGACGCGCTGACGCCGGGCACGGCGGAGTACATCGATGCGGCCGACCGCTATGCTCTGACCGATTGGGCCTTTGACAGCAACTACCTCGAAGATGCTGACTACCTGAAGCTCCGCGAGATTACGGTGACGTACGACTTCGCCGATCTCTACGCCCGCGCCACGGGCCGGACCGATGTCCGCAGCTTCCTCATCGGGCTGTCGGCGCGTAACGTCTATACCACGTCGAAGTACAGCAACCCTGACCCCGAAGTTAATTTCACGGGTGCACGGAGCCTCTCGCGTGGGCAGGACTTCTTGACCCTGCAAAACCCGCGTGCGCTGTACTTCACCGTTTCGCTGGGTATCTAGCATACCAAACACAGGGCCGAAGTGGGTCTGCCTGCCCCGGCTCGCTGTGTGCTGACTGGCTTTGCACGACTTCGACTTTATACCACTTTCCGATAGATAGACCATGAAAAAGCTCCTATACCTTTGCCTCTTCCTGGGCTTGCTCGCGCTGCCTGCGTGCGATGGCTTCGTAGAAGGCAATGAACCCCCTATCGACACCATCGGTAACGACCTGCTCAACGACGCCAACCAGGTCCAGTTTCAGATCAACGGCGTCCTCGACATGTGGGCCGAAACCGTTGATGATTTGACGGTGCTCTCTGATGGCCTCTCCGACGCCTTTTTCTTTGACCAGGACGTCCCGAACGCGACGTTTCCGACCTACCGCGACACCGATAACGGTAATTTTACGCTCGACAACAACTCGGTGGACGGCGTAGCCAGTTCGCTGGGTGAGTACCGCCTCCTGGCCGACACGCTCCTGACGCGCATCGAGGTGATCGATGGGCTGGGGCCGGATGATGGTGGCTTTACCGACGAAACGCAGGATGTACGCCAGTTGGCGCTCTACGTGGCGAACCTCCACGGCGGCATCGCCCGCTACTTCCTGGGGGCCTACTTCAGCCTGAATGCAGGCGATGATGCAGCGGCCCAGCCGGGCGGAGCCATCAACCGGAGTGCGCTCATCCCGCAAGGGCAGCTTTTTGCCGATGCCGTTGCCAAGATGCAGGCGGCGCTCGAATTTGCGCCGAGTGACTATGAGCGCCGCGTCGCCAACTCGTTGATTGCTCGCGTACACCTTTTTAACGGTGATTATGCAGCGGCGCAGCAGGCTGCCCAGGCGGGCATGATGGAAGGCGATGATCCGTTCCAGGCGCTCTACAGCATCCAGGATGCCAATAGCTGGTGGGGATCCGCCGGACGCGGGCGCAACCAGTTTGTGGCCGACTTCCGGTTCGCGGATGATGGCGACGACCGCTCGCCTGTAGAGCCCCTCGAAGGCAACAGCGGGACGACCTATTACCGCCAGATTTTGTATCCTGAGCAAGGCTCTCCGCTGACCTTCATGAGCTGGCAGGAAAATGCACTCATGCTGGCCGAACTCGCGGTGCGCAACAACAACGCCGGAACGGCCTTGCCGCTGGTGAACGCCGTCCGTGCGGCGGCCGGTCTTGACGCGCTCGGCAGCGTGAACATGGATGCCATCATCGCCGAGCGCGACCAGGAACTGTTTGCCCAGGGTACCCGCCTGATCGACCAGCGCCGGTTTGACATCTTCCACCTGCCTGCCGGGACATGGCGTTACCTGCCCATCACCGAGCGGGAACGCAACGACAACCCCAATATCGACTAACGTCCAGATGGACGGTTCGTAAGGAGTTATAATCAGGTAAGGGGCTGCCGCGCATGTGGGTAGTCCCTTACTTGTTTATATCCTGTTCCCTTGCTTGCAATGATCTTCTTTGTAACGATATGAAGGCTATTTTCGTAGCGATAACAGGTCTGCTGGTGCTCTTGCTGGGCGGCTGCGCGGCTCCCGAACTGGTGACCGTAGCTTATGATGCAGGCCGCAACGCAACCTCCTACGAATCCCGCTCCCTGACCATCAGTACCAGCCGCTCCAACGCGCTCGGCTTGCAAGGGCGGCAACTACTCACGATGCGGGCGGCCGCGGCTTGCCTGGGGCGTGACTGTGTGCCCGATGAGGTGCTGCTGGTTTTCGCCAATGCCGGAGAGCATGAAACAGCGCTCTACTACGAGCCGCTCGAAATAGAAGCCGATGCGGCCAATTACACCTGGACGGACCTGCTAGATCGCGAAGAAGTCGAGCGGATCTCGCCCGGCGATTTCCTCCGCGTACCGATGGATCGGAGCGATTTTGCCCAGCTTGCGCAGGCCCAGGAGGTCAGAGGGTCGCTGGGAGAGACCCCGTTTCGCCTTTCTTATGAACAGCGGGCTCCGTTTCGTGAACTCATGCTTCAAATGGGACCGGCGCAATAGACCCCTTTCTGAGAACGGACCTTCGTTATGGTGATGCTACGACATGTGCTGCTTGGAATGGTAACCGGGTTGATGCTTTGCCTGGGTGGTCCGGGCGTAGGAGGTGCGCTGGCCCAGACGACCGAGCAGGCCGAAGCAGCCCTGGCCGCCGGGGTGCAGCATCAGCAAGCAGGCGACCTTGCGCTTGCCGTGACAGCCTTCCGCGAGGTGTTTGAGGCGGACCCTGGCTATCTCTCCCCCCAGCATGGATCCACGGCATATCGGCTCGGCTCGGCGTTGCTGGAGAGCGGGCAAGAGGCGGAAGCGTTTCCGGTATGGTGGACCGGCTTGCAGGCGCTTGCCGACAGGGGGGTCCTGGACGTTCAACTGGCCGATGCGTTTGTGCGCGAAGTATACGCCCGGCAACGCAGGCAGGACTATGCAGCGGCGGCAGAAGCCTATATCTGGATGCTGCGGGCGCTCGACGCAGGTATCAACCCCACGCAACGTGCCCTTATTACGGCTCATCTGGAGCCCCTATCCTGGATCCTGCCCGCCGATGTGCAAGCCCGAACTGGGTTGCGAGACGAGATGGACCGGCCCGCCGCTGGTGCTGGCGAGCTACTGGCGTCGTGGTGGCGAAGCCAGGATGCCCTGCCAGCCACCCCACAGAATGAGCGGCTCCAGGAACACCTGGCCCGCGTGGCCTATGCGCAGGCGAACTATATGACAGACGATGAAATGGACGACCGCGCCCGCATCTACGTCCGCCTCGGCCCGCCGTATAAATCGACGAAGATCCTGTTTAACTCGCCCGAGTTTTTGAACAAAGTGGTGTTTCGCCAGCTTACGGTAATCTCTTTCGATTTTCCCGAGAACGAATTCTGGGTCTATAATCATATCGACCACGCGGCCCACTATCTTTTTATCAACGACCTGGGCTACTACGAACTGGGCACGCCGAACGATCTGCTTCCGTCGGTGCTCAACAATGGCCTCACCAACTCCGAGCGTGGCATGCGCAAATCCGAGGCGCTGGTGCGGACCATGGAGGAGATCTACGAAGAACTCTCTCTGCTGCATGACAATTTTGCCGTGCGGTACCAGGATGTGGCCGACTATGCCGAGCTTTTTGATCAGCAAGAACTGCTCTCTCAGGCTGAAATGGAGCAGGAGGCCATCCAGGCAGGCATTGAGCTCGATGATGTACCGACCGATTTGTCAGGTACGAACGTGGCTGGTCCCGTCCGTACTGACCTGTTGCCTGAATTGCCGCACAGCTTTGCGCAGGGCATGGTAGCTCGGGCGACCTATGAGGACGGCATGGCAGCCCAGCGGCGTGATGAGAACGTCCCGGATTCCTACACCGACCTCTTCCGCGACACCGACCCCTTGCCCGTTGTGGCCCGCACCGCCCGTTTCCTTGATGCTGATGGGACCACGCGGACCGACGTGTATTGGGGCCTTCCGCCCCAGGCCTTACAGCCCTCAGATCGGATCGCGAAGGCGTTACGCAAGAAGGGGTTCTCGCCCCCTGAGCCGTATTTGATCGTCGCGTCGGTGATGCAGCAGGACGAGCGCTACATCGACCGCGCCCAGCATATCAACCGTCACCTCGTCGGGCAGTTTGCCGGAGCCGATGACCAGGGCGTGCTGGAGCCGCAAACCTACACGGTGCCGGGCGGCACGGGGCTGTTTCACCTGGCTGTACAGTGGGACCAGTACGTGGCCGTGCTGGATGAGCGGAACGCACGCGTGGTGGAGCGCGGGCCGCTGGTAAAGCGACAGGTGTTTCGCTCGGATTCGCTCCTGGCCTTGAGCAACAATCCTGGAAGACTGGTGCTGAGTGACCTCAAGCCTGTCCTGTTTCCTGTCGAAAACGGAGAGGTGGTTGTAGATATCGATGAGGCCACACCGTTCCCCTTCGGGCGGCTTGCCAGCGATACACCATTGGGCCTCTACTTTGAGGTGTATCATCTCAACTATGACACCGACGACCGCACCCGGTACACCATCGCCTATGAAGTGGCCCGCCACGCCGAGGGCGGGTTGTTCCGCAAAGACAAAAAAGACCGCATCGCGGCAGGCACCGAATACACCGGCAGCAGCCGCACCACCCAGGAGTACCTCTTGCTGGATCTGGCTGATTGGCAGGGCGAGGGGACCCTGGACGTGACGGTCCGTGTGACGGATGAGGTGACCAACCAGCAGGTAGAGCGGACGCTGGCGTTCCGGCTGGTGGATGGATAAATAAAGCTACCGCAAGGCAGAGCGTAAGGGGAGATGAACCTGAATTTTGGGCCGTGTCATCTTCGTTCTTGAAGCCGAGAGAGGGAAAAGGCTCATCAATTAATCCCCTTGTTTAGATTCTTCCTTTTTTTTATAGTACCTTCATACATTGGTGTATCGACTTGATAACACCAGATACAATCGGTTGTCTGGACCCTGATGTTCTTGTAGCGCCGCATATACCCACCCCTGGAGCGCTCGGGTTCGTCTGAAGAGGGCAGGCTGTTCGACCTGGGAAATTCGACA
>DATGCC010000603.1:0-6993 GCA_035312345.1 Rhodothermales bacterium | reverse complement strand
AGCAAACCCCCAAGAAGTCGGGTATGCGTATCAGGTCGGGGTGCTGCTCTTTCAGACCGGACGGGTCGAAGAGGCTGCGCTGTTGCTGTCGGCCGTTGTGCAGGAGTGGCCCGGCCACGAGGGCGCTTCCTATAACCTCGGACGGGCGTTTATGGCAATGGGCCGGGAAGAAGAGGGGCAGGCTCTGCTGGATCGCGTTGAAAAGATCCAGCGCTTGCAGGAGCAGGCCCTGTTGGCGCAACGAGCAGTCGAGATGCATCCCAACGATCCGAAACGCTGGATCGATCTGGGCCGCATGATGCTGCAAAGCGGCTACTATGACAAGGCAGAGGAAGCGCTCACCGTGGCGCTCGCCCAGAAGCCCAATGACCTGACGCTGCAAAATGACCTGGCCAACCTGGCCCTCGTTCGCGGCGATACGACCCTGGCCGTCCAGCGTTTTCAAGCCCTGCTCCGCCAGGACTCGACCTTCGCCGACGCCTGGCTCAACCTGGGTATTATCTATGCCATGACCGGGCGGACGCAAGAAGCCCGGATGGCCTGGGAGCAGGTCTTGCAGTACAAGCCCGATGATCCCGATGCAAAGGCATACCTCACCAGGCTAGAGTCACGATGAAGTTCAGCAAATCATGGGTCGCCTTGTTCTTCTTCGTTGCTGGCTGCGCCGCACAACCGGAAGCAGAGCAACCGCCGACGACTGAACCCGAGCACACGACTGGACTCCATTTTACCGAGGTGGTGCAGGAAGCTGGGCTCGGTGATTTTCGGCACGAAACGGGAGCCGAAGGCAATAGGTTCTTCCCGGAGTCGATGGGGTCGGGCTGCGGATTTATCGACTATGACGGCGATGGCTGGATCGATATCCTCGCGGCGGGCGGCGGGACGTGGCCCGGTAGCAGCAAGGATCCTATTCCGTCGGTCTGGCTCTATCGCAACAACGGCGATGGCACCTTTTCGCTGGCAACCCAGGCGGCTGGCCTGGACGGGATGCACAGCTACAGCCTTGGCTTTGCCGTCGCCGACTATGACAACGATGGCGACCAGGATTTCTATCTCTCCACACTGGATGAGAACAGGCTCTATCGCAACGAAGGCGGCGTTTTTACGGAAGTGGCCCGGACGGCGGGCGTAGCCGGGGAGCCGGTTTGGAGCAGCGCGCCCATCTTCTTCGACGCCGACCGCGACGGCTGGCTCGATCTCTATGTAGGCAACTACGTGGAGTGGTCTCCCGAAACCGACCTCTTTTGCACCCTCGATGGCGAGACGAAGGATTATTGCACGCCCCAGACATACACGGGCTTGCCGGGTCGTTACTATCACAACAACGGCGATGGTACCTTCATCGACCGAACGGAACAGGCGGGCTTTCTGGTAGCTACTGGCAAAGCGCTCGGGGTCATCGAACTCGACGTGAATCAGGACGGCTTACCAGATCTCATGGTTGCCAACGACACCGATCCGAACCAACTCTTCGTCAATCAGGGCGACGGGACGTTTGCCGAGCGCGGCGCGGTAAGCGGCCTGGCCTACGACGAGACAGGCAAGACCCGCGCTGGTATGGGGATCGACGCAGGCGTGGTCGATAGCACGGGCGAGGTCTCTATCTTTGTCGGCCACTTCACGCGGGAGATGATTGGCGTCTGGCGTCATCGAAGCAATGGCAGTTTCGTCGAGCGTGCCGCCGCCTCAAAGATCGGCCGCCCCAGCCTGCAAACGCTCACCTTCGGCCTCTTCTTGTTGGATGCCGATCTGGATGGACACCTCGATCTCTTTGCAGCCAACGGGCACGTCAACCCCGGGATTGAGCAGATCGCAGAATCGTTCACCTATGCCGAACCGGCGCACCTCTTTATCAACCGGGGCGATGGCACCTTCGAGGATGTTGCCCCGACAATTGGCGGTATCTTGCAGGAGCCGCTCGTCGCTCGCGGGGCCGCCTATGCCGACTATGACCGGGATGGCGACCTCGATATCCTGCTCACTGAAAACGCAGGCGGCCTCCATCTGTGGCGGAACGATCTCAACAGTGACGCTTATCTGCGGGTACATGTGGAGGGGCATGAGAGCAACCGTAGCGGTCTGGGTACGCGCCTCGTCGCCGTTGCCGGCAACCACCGGATGGAACGCCGCCTTACGAGCGGCACCAGCTACCTGGCGGCCTCCGAGCTGGTGGCGACCTTCGGGTTGGGCAGCCACCTGCAGGTGGATTCTCTGATTGTCTACTGGCCCAGTGGACGGATTGACCGGTTAGGTCCGCTGGAGGCCGGGCAAGACGTGTTGCTTGTTGAGGGTGCTAGTGTCATTCAACCCCTCCCGTACGAAGAAAATTCTTCCGTAGCCGAAAACCGTCGTTGAGACACGAAGACAGATGTTCACCATAGGAAATCACATGCGACGCGGTTTTTTGGTGCTGCTGGGAGGGCTTTTGCTCCTGGTTGGATGCCAGCAGCCCGAGGAACCGGCCCCTATCGTGGATCCGGCTACACGCCAGCTTGTTGCGACGGCCAACCAGGCTATGGAGAACGAGGAGTACGACCGGGCCCTGGCGCTGGCCGACAGTGCCGCTCGTCGTGCGCCCAAGGCCGTCGAGCCGATCTTCTTGAAGGGACTGATCTACTCGCGCACCTTGCGCTGGGATGAAGCAGAAGAGGCCTACCGACGCGCGATTAAGCTAGACCCCGACTTCCCTGGCGTATGGAATAACATGGGCAATAATGCAGTGTGGCGTGGGGCCTACCAGGAAGCCATTTCCTACTATTACAACGAGGTAGAGGTGGCACCCGCGCCCATGCCCTGGAGCGGCATTGGACGGATCTACCGCGAATTGGGCGTCATCGACAGTGCCGCCTATGCCTTTGAACAGGCCATTGCGCTGGACAGTAGCCATATTCCGGCGTACCTGTCCTATGCCCAGTTGCTGGAAGATGAAGGGGAATACGAGCGGGCGCTGGTGCTGACGGAGCAGGCCGCAATGCGCAAACCAGAAGCCGTCGAGGTAAAGTACATGCTTGGCTCTTTGCTGGCGCGTATGGAGCGGGAAGAAGAAGCCGTCTCCTATCTTGAAGCCGTCACGCAGGCCTGGCCGTGGCACACGGAATCGCATTACAAGCTAGGCCAGCTCTTGCAACGCATCGGACGCGAAGAGGAGAGTCGGCAGGTCCTGGCCGAAGCCGAGGAACTGTGGAAGCGGCAGGCCGACATCACCACCTATCAGAAAGGGCTGACTACGGATCCAGAGAATCCCTATGCGCATGCTGCACTGGCTACCGCTTTTCGCATGGCGGGCCGGTATGAGGAAGCCATCCACACCTATAAGGTAGCCATCTCCCTCGATCCCAGGAATCTGGAATTCCAGAACAACCTTGCCTCGCTGTACTTCCTACAAAAAGATACCGTAGCCGCTATACAGACCTATCGGCACATCCTGGAACAGGACCCGAAAATGGTGGAGGTGTGGGTGAATATGGGGATTCTCTACGCCCTCTCGGGAGAAGAAGCGGCGGCCCGGCAGGCCTGGCAGCGTGCGCTCACCTACCGACCGGCCGATCCGACGATTCAAGGATATCTGGCGAAGCTAGACGCTGCTCCGTAATGAGAGACGGGTTTCTAATCGATTGACTCGACGTTCTCCCTTGCGGCTTCTTGCAGCCGTGCTACGTCGCGCATCGGTGGTCGGCCAAAGAGCCGTTTGTACTCTCGGTTGAAATGCGAAGCGTCGTTGTAGCCCACCCGGTAACCCGCCGTCGCGGCATCAAGCTTTTCGTTAAGCATAAGACGACGGGCTTCCTGAAGCTGTAACTGTTTCTGGAACTGGAGTGGGGTCATTCCAGTGACGGCCTTGAAGTGGTGGTGGAAGCTGGACACGCTCATACCGAACTCCTCCGCCAGATGCTCGACCGGTATCGACTGATCGAAGTCGGTGTGGAGCCGCTGTACTGCTCTGGTGATACGGTGACTGTGACCACCTAGGACTGCGATGTGACGGAGTCGTGCACCTTGCTCACTTGTTAGCAGGCGGTAGACGATTTCTCGCTTGATGAGCGGCGCGAGAACAGGCACATCGGCAGGAGATTCCAGAAGCTGTACGAGACGCACCACGGCGTCCAGCAAACTCGTGCCGAGTGGGCTCACGTCGATAGCCCGTACGTCAGTGCCGTTTCGCGGCGCGGCGTGTCCGGCCTCGACCATGACCGAGCTTACCAGGGTAGGATCGAGTATCAAGCGCAGGCTCAGGTACGGGCGCTCCTTTGACGCTTCGAGCACCTGGCCCACTAGGGGCAAGTTAGTAGTGACCAGCAGGTAATGAAAGGGGTCGTATTGGTAAGGCGTTTCTCCCAGTTGAACCTCCTTGCTTCCCTGAGCAATGATGCAGAGACAGGGCTGTGCAACAGCGTGAAGCGGGCCGATAGGTGAGGAAGAGCGGTAAAACGTGAGGTCCTGCATCGGCTCACTCCTTCCATCGTTCGAGATGGCTCGGGAGATACGCTCCACCAGTTCCTCCCGGTTGGCTTGCAACCTGAGCGCCTCGCGCTCTGCCCTGTCATGGTTTGCCCCTTTCATGCTAGTCTTTCTCTTCATAGCGATACCTCGGTTGCAAGATAATACAACGATCCAGGCTTATTGTCACTAAGTTATGCAGGATTGTTCAATGATCGTAGAGGATTGTTATACCATATCTTTTATGTGATGCCTATCATTATGATTGAAAAGCTCTCCATCTTCCTCTGGCCTTTTTCTCTTGCATCATGGCGCTCATCAAGCTTTCCGTCAACGGCGAAAACGTCGAAGTAGACGTAGACCCCAACACGCCTGTGCTTTGGGTTCTGCGCGATCACCTGAAGCTGGTAGGCACAAAATATGGCTGCGGTATGGCCCAGTGCGGAGCTTGCACCATTCATCTGAATGGCGCTGCCGTACGCTCCTGTGTGCTACCCATCTCAAGTGTGGCTGATCAGGCCATCACGACGATAGAAGGGCTTTCGTCCGAGGGCACCCACCCCGTGCAGGAGGCGTGGATCGAACACGATGTGCCCCAATGCGGCTATTGCCAGGCCGGGCAGATCATGAGCGCGGCGGCGCTGCTGAAGGCCAATTCCAGCCCGAGCGATGCAGAGATCGATGAGGCCATGAACGGCAATATCTGCCGGTGTGGCACGTACACGCGCATTCACGCCGCCATCAAGACGGCTGCTGCCAACAGGTGATTCCTGATCCGCATGTCGTGACCCAGAACCCATTCAACGAGACCTATCGTGGCTACCGTTAAAACGACCCTCAACCGACGTTCTTTCCTAAAAGCCTCCGCGCTGGCTGGCGGCGGCATGATACTTGGCTTCAACTGGCTGGCCGGTTGTCAGCCGGACACTTCGTCCGCGGCCCTCCCTATGCCGGAAGAATGGTTCGAGATCAACGGTTTTGTGAAGATCGGCGACAATGGCGTCGTCACCATTATGTCGCCCAACCCGGAGTTCGGGCAAAACGTGAAGACCGCCATGCCCATGATTGTGGCGGAGGAACTCGACGTAGACTGGAAGAACGTCATCGTCGAGCAAGCCCCGTTCAATACAGCGATCTATACCCGCCAGTTTACGGGCGGCAGCCAGGGCATCCGGCAGGGCTGGTCGGGACTGCGTATGGCTGGCGCAACGGCACGGCGTATGCTACGGGAGGCAGCGGCACAGGCGTGGCAGGTGCCTGTGGATGAGATCACGACCGAGAATGGTGTTTTAAGCCATGAAGCCAGCGGCCAATCGGCGGGTTATGGCGAAATGGCCTCAGCGGCGGCTATAATGCCCGTGCCGGAAGAGGTCGAACTCAAGGATGTGAAGGGCTTCAAGATCATCGGCACCTCCCGCAAGAATGTCGAAGCGCGTAAGATCGTGATCGGGCAACCCTTGTTCGCGATGGATCAAGACCGGGAGGGGATGCTCATTGCCATGATTGCCCATCCCCCGGCGTTCGGCATGCAACTAAAATCCCTGGACGATGCAGCGGCCAGGGCCCTGCCCGGTATCCAAGACGTCTTTACCATCCAGACCTTTGAGGACGGATACGAGCGGAATTTTTTCGATACGAACACCTTCCCCGAGATGGTTGCCATCGTCGGCAACACCACGTGGGAAGTGATGAACGCCAAAAAGGCCCTGCAAGCTGAGTGGGAGCCCGTCTCCGCGACCTCTCACACTGTAGGCGGATTCGGTAGAAGTCAGACGGTGCAGGTCCCTGCCGGGCTGGAGAACACCACGGATCACCTCGCACAGATGGCCGACATGGCAGCCCAACCGGGTACGATACTCCGCCAGGACGGAGACCCGGAGGCCGCCTTCCGCGATGCAGCGCAGGTCATCGAACGCACGTATACGGCTCCCTTTCTGGCCCACAACTGCATGGAGCCGATGAACTGCTTTGCCCACGTAACGGCAGATAAAGCAGAAATCGCCGGTCCGATCCAGGCTCCCGAGTTCATCGAGCAAACCCTGTCGGCCCGGCTTGGTCTGCCGCTGGAGCAGATTGACATCCAGATGACCCGCATGGGTGGTGGCTTCGGACGGCGCGCCTATGGGCACTACATGGTGGAGGCAGCGCTCATCTCCCAGCGAATGGAGGCACCCATTAAGCTGATGTACACCCGGGAGGATGACATGACCTTTGGCATCTATCGCCCGAGCTATCATGCCACCTACCGGGCCGCTTTGGATGCTGACAACAACCTGATTGCTTTCCATGTGAAGGCGGGCGGCATCCCCGAAAGCCCATTGGGTCGGGGGGCTGCCAATCGGTTCCCGGCTGGCGCGGTGGACAACTTCCTTGCCGAAGAGTGGGCGCTCAACTCCAACATCACCATCGGGGCCTTTCGGGCACCCCGGTCCAATTTTCTCGGCGGCGTTGAACAGGCCTTCCTGGACGAAGTGGCGGAGGCGGCCGGCAAAGATCCCATCGCGTTTCGGCTGGAGCTGTTGGAACGGGCCCGGACAAATCCGGTCGGCGAGCGCA
>DATGCC010000602.1:0-8077 GCA_035312345.1 Rhodothermales bacterium | reverse complement strand
AATACGACAGCTAGCGGTTCTGCCTCCACCGCGATGGGAATCGGCACGACGGCCAGCGGCATTGCTTCTACGGCGCTAGGTAGCGGCACGACGGCCAGCGAGAGGGCCTCCACTGCGATGGGTGAGGGCTCGACTGCTAGCGGGGAGGCGGCTACCGCGATGGGCTACCAGACGACGGCCAGCGGCAATCGATCTACTGCGATGGGCAACCAGGCAACGCCACGGCCATGGGACAAAGCACAACCGCTAGTGGAGAAAACGCGACTGCAATGGGCTTTCAGACGATCGCCAGCGGCGGAGCCTCTACAGCAATGGGTTCTGAGACGACGGCCAGCAACATCAGAGCCGTGGCGATGGGTTTTCGTACACAGGCCAGCGGCACGGCTTCTACAGCAATGGGTTCTGAGACGACGGCCAGCGGCGACCGGTCTGTAGCGATGGGGCAATTTGTTGAGGCTAGCGGCGTCAACTCCGCCGCGATGGGTGTAAACTCGGAGGCGCAAGCCTTTGCCTCCCTCGGGCTCGGACGCTTCAACGTCATCGCAGGCAATGCTACCACCTGGGTTGCCACCGACCCGGTCCTCGTTGTTGGCAACGGTACCTCTGACGGCTTCCGCTCGAATGCTCTTACCCTGCTCAAGAACGGCAACCTCACCATCGCAGGCACGCTCACCGAGAACTCCGACCGTCGTCTCAAGCACAACATCACGCCGCTCACCGACGCGCTTGGCACCCTTGCCCGCTTGCAGCCGGTGCGCTACCGCTTCCGAGAGGGCACGAACCGTCCGGATGGGCAGCACCTGGGTCTGATTGCACAGGAGGTGGAGGCCGTGTACCCGGAGTTGGTGCAAGAGGGGGCCGACGGATACCTGAGCGTCTCGTATGGAAAGCTGACGGCGGTGCTGGTGCAGGCGCTCAACGAGCAGCAGGCCGAGATCGAAGCGCTACAGGATCGCCTGGCTCGGCTAGAGGCGGCGTTGTTTGAAGGAGAAAATACCTCGACAGAGGCACGCTAGTAGCAGAGTGTGCAGGTGCCCAACCAAAAAGCCACACCCAATGAGGATGCGGCTTCGTTTGCGCATTGTTTGCGCGATTTGATTTTCGGTGTTGATATGGTGGTCGGGGACGGATTTGAACCGCCGACACACGGATTTTCAGTCCGTTGCTCTACCACCTGAGCTACCCGACCGGGTATGATCTTTCAAGCGGGCCGCAATATACGGTTGTCCACTTTCGGATGTCAACAACTCATACCGCGTCGCGCCGGTTTCACAGCGAGTTTAAATTTGCATGGAGAACGGGGTTGTGAGCATTGGGAGTTCTATTCGCCATTTCCGGGCTGCCCGCCGCCCCAGGTGAGTTTCGAGCGAAGTGTTTGGAAGTAATGCTGGTCGGGGAGGGTGACAAGGGTGACGCTGTGTGCTGCTTTGCGAATCAGGATGCGGGCGTTATCCGCGCGTGGTTCGGTGCTGACGCCATCGGCGGCAAGGACGTACGGCTGGCGGCTCGATATTACGCGGGCCTCCATGACGCTGCTTGACGGAATCACGATAGGGCGAACGGTGAGGCTGTGCGGAGCCAGGGGGCTGAGGATGAGCACATCACTACCCGGAGCCACGATGGGGCCACCGACAGCCAACGAATACGCCGTCGAGCCCGTAGGGGTGGAGACGATGAGACCATCCGCCCAGTATTGATTGAGAAACCGCCCATCGACGTACACCTCGATAGCCAGCATACCAACGGGGCCACCACGCTCAATCACGATCTCGTTGAGGGCCCACAACCGTTCTGGCTCGCCTTCCACTTCGATCTCTACGGAAAGCACAAGGCGCGATTCGTTGGTGTATTCATCCTTTTCCAGTTGGGCAATGGTCGCTTCTAGCTGGCCGACTTCGAGGTTTGCCAGGAAGCCGAGCCGCCCGATGTTGACGCCGAGAATTGGGGTGCCTCGCGTGCCAACCTCGTGGGCACTCCGCAGCAACGTACCATCGCCGCCGAAGGAAATCATGATGTCTACCTCCGCGGCCATATCGTCGGTAGCAGGCGTGTGAAGGAGCGAAGGCGCAACGAGGTTTCTGGCTTGCAGACCACGGGCGATGGTGGGGTGAAGCAGATAGGCAATGCCCTGATCCGTCATCCACTGGATGAGGGTGGCGACGGGCTGCCAGAGCCGGTCTTTGTCCGTATTGCCCGTAATGCCGTAAATCATGGACTAGTCCTTAACAGGTGGTGGTGCAAGCTAGTAGTGAGCGTTTCGAGATGCAAGCTATCACCTGAGTTGCTATGTTTAAAGCAAAGCGATGTAACACCACCGCCCATCCCTTCACATAAGCGCGAGCACAGGAACAGAACTGCTACGGTATCGCATGGCAATCCACGTCGTCATCATCGGCAACGGCATCACAGGCGTCACAGCGGCGCGGTTTATTCGCAAGCTGAGCGACTATCGCATCACCCTGATTTCTGCCGAGACCGACCATTTCTATTCGCGGACGGCGCTCATGTACATCTACATGGGCCACATGACGTATCACGACACCAAGCCCTATGAAGACTGGTTCTGGGAGAAGAACGATATCACTCTGATGCGTGATTTCGTCACCGAAATCGACACGGAGAACCAGCAGGTGCGGTGTGCTTCTGGCAACGCCGTGCCCTACGATGCGCTGCTCCTTGCCACCGGCTCGGCGTCGAACAAGTTTGGTTGGCCAGGGCAGGATCTTGCAGGCGTGCAGGGGCTCTATGGCATGCCGGACCTGAACTTGATGGAGCGCATGGCGAACGGCATCAGCCGGGCCGTTGTGGTAGGAGGGGGGCTGATCGGCGTCGAGATGTCGGAGATGCTGCATGCACGCAATATCCCGGTGACGTTCCTGGTGCGGGAGACGAGCTACATGGACTACCTCCTGCCGCCCGAAGAATCGTCGATGGTCAACCGTGAGATTCTGGAGCACGGCATAGACCTGCGGCTGAACACGGAGTTGGAAGCCATTCTGCCTGATGAGTCCGGGCGTGTGCGGGCCGTCACGACGAAAGATAGAGAAGAAATCCCCTGCCAGTTCGTCGGTTTGACTGTTGGTGTGCATCCGAATATTGAGGTGGTCAAACAGTCCGAAATAGAAACCAACCGGGGTGTGCTGGTCAACGAATACCTCGAAACAAACATACCCAACGTCTATGCGGCTGGGGATTGCGCTGAGTTTCGGGATCCGAGCATCGGCTCGAAGCCTATTGAGCAACTCTGGTACACCGGGCGCAAGCAGGGTAAGACGGTAGCCTATACCATCTGTGGCGAGCGGAGGGCCTACGACCGGGGCGTGTTTTTCAACTCGGCGAAGTTCTACAACATCGAATACCAGACGTACGGCGAAGTCCCCGTCACACCCGGAGACGATGAAGCCACGCTGTATTGGGAGCACATGGATGGCAAACGTTCCATCCGCCTGACCTACAAAAAGGGGGGACCTATCGTCGGGTTTGTGCTGATGGGTATTCGCTATCGCCAGGAGGTGTGCGAAGCCTGGATCCGCAACGGCACGCCCATCCGACAGGTTCTCGAAAACCTCGGCGCAGCAAACTGTGACCCGGAGTTCTTCGAGCAATTTGAAGCCGACCTCATCGCCCACTACAACCGACAACATCCTGAGAACCCGATACGGTTGCGCCGCAAACGTGGGCGAAGGTTCAACCTCAAGTCGATCTTGGCACGATGAGGAAGAAGCTATTGGCTGTCAGCCGTCAGCCCGTGTCTTAAAGCTGACGGCTAATAGCTAATTGCTGATAGCTTTTCAAAAGAACCAAGAACTAAAAAACCAATAACCAGCAACCCATGCAACGCTACGATAAAAGTCTGCAACTGACCGCATCTGGCGAGAACATCCAGTTTGCGCATCGGGTGGCACTCGGCTTTGTGGGGGTTGGGCTGCTCTTCTTTGGTGTGGCGGCGTTTGGGTCGTCGGGCAACCGGCCAGGCACGTTCGTAGCACTTGGCTTACTGTCGCTGGTGATCGGGCTTTTTACCTATTACATCCGCCACATTACGGCACCGACGACGGCGTTGGGCAGAGGTCAGAAAGTCGGCCTCTGGATGCTGCTGGGCGGGCTATTCTTCAGTGCGGTGGCGTTGGGCGGGCCGGGTGGTTGGCTGCCTGCTGTCTTTTTCTGGCTGACGTTCGGCCTCGTGATCATCGGCGGATTGGTTTACATCTACCACACGTACGGACGCTCTGCCCCTGGCATCAAGCACGACGGGCTGATGCAGTCGCCAACAACAGCGCGGGGTGCTTTCGGGTGGATTCTGGGCATCGTGCTGACCGGTGGCTACGTGCTGCTCTACTGGTTCCCCGGCACGCTCGAAGGACTGGTCCGCACGGTCGATCCGCTGAGTTATGTGATGCGCGGACGGGCGGCAGATCAGTGGTTTCTCTATGGCACCATCTACACCGTCGCTGTGCTGGTGATGGGTGTTCGGGCGATTCTCAAATATCGCCACAGCCGCTATCAGATCATCCGCACCTTTTCGGTCATGTTCGTGCAACTTGGTCTGGCGTGGGCGCTTCCGGCCATTCTCCTCTTGCTGAACCAGCCGGAGTTTTACTTCAGCTACTTCTGGCCGCTCGACTATGATGTGC
This sequence comes from Rhodothermales bacterium, assembly GCA_035312345.1. Lineage (GTDB taxonomy): Bacteria > Bacteroidota > Rhodothermia > Rhodothermales > DATGCC01 > DATGCC01. The sequence goes on along the minus strand of DATGCC010000602.1, from coordinate 3,443 downwards.
TGTTTCCCTCCAGCGTTGGAGCATTATTGAACGAGCGGGGCGCTCTTGGCGTGTTCTTCCTGTTCTGGGGCCTCGTGATGACGTTCATTGCCACGCCGGTACTGACCTATTTCTTCGGGAAGCGCTGGTATTGCTCGTGGGTATGTGGTTGTGGCGGGCTGGCTGAGACGGCAGGCGACCCGTTCCGTCACCTCTCCGACAAGTCGCTGAAAGCCTGGCAGATCGAGCGCTGGATGGTCCACTCGGTGCTGGTCTTCATTGTGGTGACGACGGGTGTGCTGTGGGTCAACTCGGCTACCGAAGGCGCGGTCCTCGGCAGCTTTTCCGGGACATTTGCCAGCATCTACGGCTTTTTGATCGGCTCTGTCTTTGCGGGTGTTATTGGCGTGGGATTCTACCCGCTGATGGGGTCGCGGGTGTGGTGCCGCTTTGGCTGCCCGATGGCGGCGGTGCTTGGTCTCTTGCAGAAATACTTCTCGCGGTTTCGCATCACGACCAACGGCGGGCAGTGCATCTCCTGCGGCAACTGCTCGACGTATTGCGAGATGGGCATCGACGTGCGGTGGTACGCGCAGCGGGGGCAGAACATCATCCGGGCGTCGTGTGTCGGCTGCGGCGTGTGCTCGTCGGTATGCCCGCGCGGGGTATTGCGTCTGGAAAATGGCCCGCGCACGGATCGCTACAACGGCCCTGTGCTCATCCAGCACGACCGCGTCTCCGTCCAACTCGACGAAAGCTGGAAGCAGCAACGCCCGGTCATGCCGCCGCAACAGGAAGACATTCCAGTGATGACCGACGCTGATTGGATACGGATGCAGGAAGCATAGTCAGTCATCTACGCCAAGTGATGTGGTCGATATCTGCACCTTTGACATTGTACATGATCGTGTAGGTGTTGTGTTCAAAGAGCGTAGCGATGTCCTACCCGGCTGTTACAGCTTTTATGGGAAATGAGTGATGATGATTTTATTTAGATCTGGCATTACACCAATGTGCTGATTTGGAAGGCTGGGGTGTTCTGTAAAAGGCGTTCCTGTAGCCGGATCGCTTAACATGTCACGAAGCTTTGCTGGCTTGAGGTATTTGCCGCTGTGCTGTACAGCAATACCCTGCACGACAAGGGCTGCACCAGCAATGATGGCGGCAGCGGCGGATGTGCCTCCAAAAAAATCGATGTACTCGCCCCCTGGAGCCACACTTGCACTTGTCACTACGTTTTCTCCCCAGGCATAACAGTCAATTCGGCTGCCATAATTGGATATGGGTAGCCTGAAGCGGTTTTCGGAACTCGCAGCCCCGACGAGTATCGCTCCCGAATCCCGATATCCGTCTGCACCCTGCTGTAGTAGTTTGATGCCGGACAAATCTTCGTATGTATCTAGATCATGACCACCGTTGCCTGCCGCTTCGATAACCGTGATGTCCTGAGCTATAGCTAACTCAATTACGTCGAATGTTGTTTGCGTCACCTCGACAGGCATATAGGGCCAATACAATGTTGAGCCTGGCACGTAAAGTAATTGGACCTCCAGCAACAAGACCCCGCCGGGCGATAACTTGTCAATTGCAGCCAGGACAGCATTAGGAATGTTGCTGCTGTAGTTGTTATCGTAATATGAAGCAACTCGCACATTCGAGTGGTGGGCGATTCCTAAGATACCTGTTGTGTTGTCCTCACCACAAATAATACCTAGCACACTCGTTCCATGCACGCTGGGATACCCGGGCAGGATGGAGCCTAAGATGAGAGCATCTTTGAGAGGACTATGGCGTGTGGGCAGATCCATATGATTCAAGTACCACCCGCGCTCCACGTCGATTAGATGTTGCCCTTTTCCATCGCCTCCAGGAAGACCCCAGGCATATCGGGCATCAATGCCCTTGGGGGCTGCATCCAGATAACCTTGCAATACCGAAAGCGGGTTGCCGGGGCTGTTCACCTGAGGTTCTCGGCCTGGTGGATCGAAGTGAGCTGTTTTAACAATCTCCCATGCGGCGAGAGCCTTCGCCAGGTTTTCAGGATTTTTACCGGGGGGGAGTTCAACGAAGAAAGAGGTAAGCAGGTGTCGCTCATGAGGCTGGTAGGATGCATTGCGTTCTTTGGCTTCTTCGATGAGTGCCCGGATGCGATCTGGGGTGACGGCTGTGTAGATCCGCTTTAGGGTGATGCCAGGATACTCCTCCGTCAATGCTTGCCAGTACTCAGACTGATCGTTCTTAAAATATTCTTCGACGCCATCCTCATAGGGTAATTCCGTGGAAGGCTTGAATGTGACTACTACCCGTATCCGATATTCCTCATGTTTCCAATCATGTGGTTGCTGTGTGGGGTCTTTCATACAGGCGTCTCCATGTAATTTGTGTTGGGATGTGAGGGGAGGGGCTTGGCTTGGCTACATTCTGGATTGCTTTGCGCAGGCATACTCGCACTCAGAGCAGGATCTTAAACCGTCACAATAGCAGAATCCTATTCAATAATCATGGTCGGTGCAGGTCCTGGGCCGGGACCGGGACACGCCCATCCGCAAATGTTACAATGGATCGCAAGCGGAAACTGCCCTAGGTTTGCGTCGTCTTTCAATTTGAAATACCGGGGGGAATTCTTTTTCGTGACTGTCATATAATTATGGCTCGATATGGTATCATGTGGATTGAAGATGGTGGCAACAAGATTTTCGTCTTCGACGACAAACCTGATCTTGTCACCTTTTTCCAGTTTAGGATTACCTCCGGTAACACCTCCAATGGTGTTTGGCGTGGCACGGCATCCTATTGCTGGATCGCATATTATCAGGATGGAGACGGAATAAACTTTGGCCATGGTATTATCCTCCTTGTTTTGTTGTGAGTGCCTTCTGGCATAGGATGAGTTGGCGTCACTATTATCACGAAAAACAAACGAAGCCTGGCTCATTTAAACGGAGATACAGCTAGTTTCCATGCCATTCGCATGTGAGATACGACGCCAGGCATTGGTAGTCGGAATGTGCTTGTTGAGTTGAGGGTTGGACATAAATGTTAACGATCAAAACAGCCAAAAAAGGCCTATTTGTCATCTCGACCGAGCCCTTCGACGGTGCTCAGGACAGGCTCCGCGAGTGGAGAGTTCTCCGCGAGCAAGGTGCTATTCTTTGGGAGATCCCTCGACTGCGCTTGGGATGACAGCTTTTCTCTTTTTTTGTCGTGTACTGTGCGCTGCATCAATCGATCATACATAATTCAACGGTCCTGCTGTTGATCCTGCCAGGCTTGCTGGTCGCGCTGTTCGTACTTCTGAAGCACCCGCGCCAGGGCCTGGTCAAGGTTGATCTCGCGGGCATTGGCGAAAGCCATCAGCGTATACAGCACATCGCCGATTTCTGCTTCAAGATCCACGGTCGTAGCGTGGGGCCGTAGTCCTTCCAGGCGTTGCAGAGCCGCCGCCACTTCTCCGAGTTCTTCTA
>DATGCC010000601.1:0-16954 GCA_035312345.1 Rhodothermales bacterium | reverse complement strand
CTTCGAGCGGCAGTTGACCTGGGCGATTATTTGCTGTGTGGGTACCGCTATCGCCCTGATGATGCCGGTGCGGGTTTTTCAGAAAGGAGCCTATCCGGCCTATATCTTTACGCTGTTGCTGTTGCTGGCGGCGCTCGCATTTGGGCGCGAGGTCAACGGGGCCCAGTCGTGGTTGCCGCTCGGGCCGGTGCAGTTGCAGGTGTCGGAACTGGCAAAGGTGGGCACCGTGCTGGCGGTGGCACAGTTGCTTTCGTCACGGCGGCCCAATTCCAGCAACGTCAAGTATGGCTTGATGGCGGTAGGGTTGTTGGCGATTCCCGGTGTGCTGGTCGTGTTGCAGAATGATACGGGCACGGCGCTCGTCTTCTTCGCGCTGGTGCCGATCATGCTGTTCTGGAGCGGCCTGCCGCTCAACATTGTGTTTTTGCTGATCTCTCCGGCTATCGCGGGCTACCTGTCCATCGTCTATTTGCCCGCTGCCATCATTTTTGCGCTGGCTTTTACGGCAGGCATGTATTGGCGGACGAAGGATTATCGGCTGGTCACGCTTGCTGGCCTTTTTACGGCAGGCACCACGGCGGTGGCATCCTTTGCCTTGAAGAGCCTCCTGCAGCCGCATCAGGTAGCGCGCATCGTCTCTTTTACCAATCCCGAGGCGGCTGAATTCCGCAGCGGCGTTGGCTATCACCTCGTGCAGTCGAAGGCGGCTATTGGGTCGGGCGGTATCTTTGGCAAGGGCTTTATGGAAGGGACGCAGACGCAGGGCGCGTACATCCCTGAGCAATCGACCGACTTTGTGTTTAGCATCATCGGCGAGGAGTGGGGCTTCATTGGCTCCCTGGTCGTGCTGGGTCTGTTTGCGCTCTTCCTCGTGCGGCTCGTGTCGCTGGGCACCCAGGTGAAGCATCCCTTTGGCAGCATGGTGGCGGCAGGCGCAGCAGGCATCTACCTCATCCACGTCTTTATCAATATTGGCATGGTGACGGGGTTGCTGCCTGTCATTGGCATTCCGCTGCCTTTCATTTCCTACGGTGGCTCGGCGCTGCTAGCCAATTCGGCCATGCTTGCCATTGCGCTCAACCTGCACATGCGCCGCGACGATTTCTCGATCTACGGCTACTGACGTTCTGAGTATGGGCGTTTGGGAGGATAAGGGTAGGGGAGGAGCAAGCACTAATCACGGTTCCTTTAATTCTTATCCCCTGCTTCCATATTTCTGTCCTTGCTGCTATGCCCGATGAGGTCGCTTTTCTCGAATGTGTCAACCGCCTCGCCGAGATAGCGCCCTCGCTCTTGAAGCAGATGCTGCATCGGGGCGCAGGCTATGCCGATCTGTTCTATGAGCGCACCGCACATCATCAGGTGACGGTGCGGCAGCGGCGCTTGCGAGGCGGCCTGCATCAACCCGCGCCACGGCATCAGCGAACACATCTAGACGGTGTTGGCTTGCATGTGCTGGATCGAGAACACAGCGCTTTTGTGGCTACGGACGATCTCTCACAAGCGAGCCTGAAACGAGGAGCAGATCAAGTCGCTATCCCGACAGATGATGGGGCAGGCGCAGCACCAAGGACTGTGCTATCTGCCCTGGAATCTTACCTGGACCTCCCGGGCGATGCGCCTGAAGCCATTGCGGATGCCGAAAAGGAAGTGCTCGTGCGGGAGGCTGTGGATACTGCCTTTGCCCTGGATGAACGGGTGCGAGAGGTTAAGGCCAGCTATCAGGATCGGACGCGCCGGACCCTCATTGCCACCTCAGACGGTCTGTTGCGGGCGCAGGCAAACATGCTCATGGGCCTGCGCGTAGCCGTGACGATGAAGGGAGAGGCGCGACCCGTTACGACCCAAGCCATAACGGGTGGCGCGGTGGGCTTCGGCCATTTTTTTGAACACCGTCCGCAGAACATCGCCCGGCAAGCCGTGGAACAGGCCCAGCGACTGGTGACCGTGCAACCGTTGCGAGCGAGTAGCATGCCTGTGGTGCTGGCAGGAGGATGGGGTGGCGTATGGCTCCACGAAGCCGTCGGGCATTGGCTGGAAGCCGACACGATAGCCAACGGCACATCGCCCTTTGCAGGCAAGGTGGGAGCAACTATCGCTTCACCCGGCGTTCATCTCGTAGATGATGCGACCATCCCCGGCGGGCGGGGCACCTACGCTTTCGACGACGAAGGCACGCCGGCGCAACGCACCTCCCTCATTGAAGCCGGTGTGCTGCGTGGCATACTGACGGATCGACGCAACGCACACCAGATGAACAGACCACCTACGGGCAACGGACGCCGTCAGGATTATCGCTACCCGCCCCTGCCCCGCATGACCAACCTGCTCCTCCTCGGTGGCGAAGCTGATCTGGAGGACTTATTCGCAGAGGTGAAGGACGGGCTGTACGTCACCGCCATCGGGCATGGCCGCGTGCAGCCCGGCGCGGGGCTGGCATTCTATGTGCTGGAAGGCTACCGCATTGAGCGTGGTCAGCTTACCACACCCGTGACGGATGTGCGCATCCTGGGCCAGGAAAGCGATGTACTGAAAGGCATTGTAGGCATCGGACGAAGTATGCAAATCGATCACGCTCGCGGGATCTGTCAGAAAGCAGGGCAGGTGGTACCGGTCTCCGTTGGGATGCCGCCGGTTTTAATCCGAGCGATGCAGGTAGCACCGCTTTAAGGACGGGATGGGGATGGAACTGATTCTTCCTCCTTTCTCCCTTTCCTAATTCCCATCCTCCAACCTGGCTTTCGATTTCGACTTGAATACCAATGTCAGCGGCACACCCGTGAAGCCAAACGTTTCGCGCAACTGGTTTTCGAGATAGCGGCGGTACGACTCGCGAATGCCCTGCGGATGGTTGCAAAAGAAGGCGAAGACGGGTGGGTTGCTGTCTACCTGCGTCACAAACTTGATCTTGACGAAGTTGCCCCGGTAGGTCGGCGGGTGGTGGCGTTCGATGGCGGCGAGCATCACTTCGTTGAGCTTGCTCGTCGGGATGCGCTGGGCTCGCTGCCGGGCTACGTCAAGTGCGGTGTCGAGCAGTTTGTAGACGCGCTGTTTGGTGAGGGCTGAGATGAAGACGACGGGCAGGTAGTCGAGCGTCTGAAGCCGTTCCTTGATCTGGCGCTCGTAGTCGCGTGCCGTGTTGGTTTCCTTTTCATGGAGGTCCCACTTATTCACAGCGACGACAAGGCCCTTCCGCAACTCTTCTGCCGATTTGAGTACCTTAATGTCCTGTGCCTCCAGCCCCTGCGTGGCGTCGAGCATCAGGATGGCGATGTCGCATTCCTGGATGGCGCGTTCGGTACGCAGCGTGGAGTAGAACTCGACGTTTTCGTGGACCTTCGTGCGTTTGCGCAGGCCCGCCGTGTCCACCAGCACAATCTCTTCGCCGTGGTATTTGATGACGGAATCGACCGCATCGCGCGTGGTGCCGCTGATCTCGGTGACGATGGACCGCTCCGCGCCCAGCAGCGCATTCGTCAACGACGACTTGCCGACGTTGGGCCGCCCGATGACAGCAATATGCAGGCGCGTGTCCTCCTCGTCCTTGGCCTCCACAGGCGGCAGGGCTTTTACCACCGCGTCGAGCAGGTTGCCCGTGCCGATGCCATTGGTGCCGCTGATAGGATAGACTTCGCCGAGACCAAGTTGGTAGAACTCACTTGCCTGCCAGCGGCGCTCCTTGTTGTCGGCTTTGTTGGCGAGGACGAACACAGGCTTGTTGCTCTTGCGCAGGATCGTCGCCAGTTCTTCGTCCAGGTCGGTAATGCCGGTCATCACATCGACAACGAAGAGGATCATGTCGGCCTCGTCCAGCGCAATGTGGACCTGCTCGCGGGTGGCCTGCTCGAACCGCTCCGATGAACGTGGCACGAAGCCGCCCGTGTCCACAATGTCGAAGGTGTGCCCCTGCCAGATCACGTCGTCGTACACGCGGTCCCGCGTCACGCCCGACTCGTCGTGGACAATGGCTTTGCGGCTCTCGGTGAGCCGGTTAAACAGCGTGGATTTGCCGACGTTGGGCCGCCCGACGATTGCTACGAGTGCCATGCTGAGGTATGAGGTGAAGTTTCAAAAAAGCGCGTTGCAGAACCCAATCGAAGATTACCGGATAAGCTGATCATACTCAGCATGCGTACCGATCCAGAACCATAATACGCCTGCTTCGATGTTTAATCCTAATGCGCGGTAATGCAGTCCAACCCGCACCGACCAGAATTGATCGATTTGTTTGAAGTGAAGAGACGGATGCCGGGGATTCTCTTTGAGTAATTCGTAGTTCTTGCGTGCCAGTACTTGAACCGCTGGTGGCATCTTGTCGAACAGTTTCCAGAAATCAGGCGTCGTGAAATGCTTCACAGTTCTCGCGCATCACCTTTGTCATAAGCCGCTCGTGCCTGCTGGGCCAGTGCATCAAGCCGCCCCGCTTTGGCGTCGGCTTCAATCTGCGCATCCCATAGCGCATTGTCGAACTCTGCGAACCACTGGCGAAACTCCGCAAGCTCGGCAGGCTGCAAATCCCGGACGGCACGTTCTATTTCTTTAACACGAGTCATTTTTATACCTCCTCTACTTGCTACACTGAAGATTGTCAATCAAACTTGAGGTAAGCGTGATCAGTTTCTATTAAAGCTATATGCCATCCTGCATGGTCGCTTTGTACTTTTCTGTCAGCAACACATTTTCTACCCAATTCACCGTCAGTCTGATCAAAAGCTTCAGATCGTTTATATCCTGTTCCACCCACCTTCGCGTGTAGTGAGTCTCATCGTTTCCTAGCCACGCTGCCCTTGTGGCGCAGTCTTTCAGATTTGGGTCTTTCGCATAGTCTCGAATACAACGAGCAAGAGGCATCTTGCGGATTTTTTCCTCGTCATCTGGATTCTCATGAACTGCAAAGTCCTTCATTAAAAACTCCAAAGCTTTACGTAGACCAATGCCAACAAGTTGTTCAAGGTTAACGGCTTCAGCGGCAAGTGCCTGATTATATATTTCTACAAAAGCAGGCGAAAGTTGGGAAATCTCATCTGAAAAGGACTCAACAAGAGGACTCTTTGGTGCTGTCTTGGTGAGTTCCATCATAGGAGTGTTATTCCCATCCGTATTATAAAACCGATAAGATGCGATAAACACCTCTTGGCAATTACCCCTCGTACACTGATAGGCTACTTGTGCTCTCCCATCCTGAGGATATTCTCCAGCATATGCCGTGTATTTTAGTTCTGGATAAACGCTAACATGGCAAACCGGACAAGTATCTGGAACTTGTCTTAAAACAATGGTTCTGTTTGTACCGTCAACGGTAATAGCATTAATTCTTTTCATTTGACGCCTATTGACTCGTATTAAAGCCTTTCCTTGTGCTCCAAATATAACGCTCGAAACATCATGTACGCCGCCTGCGCCGTCTCGCTAGTGAACCAGTAATTGATACCCGCGCCCACAGCAGCCCCGGCCAGCGGGATGGCCTGCATCAGCTTGCGGCCTACGATATTCTTGGCAATCTCGCGGGGGAGATGGCGGTTCTGGTCGCGGAAGGTGCCGGTGACGCGGCCTTTGTAGGTGAGGTCGTTGGCGAAGGCCGCCGCCGCCACGCTGATCTCACGAAGCGCTGCTGACTTCGCCTCGCGCTCACCGGATGCCGCCACGTTGTAGATAGAAAGCACAATGGGCTGGAAAGCCGGGCCACGCATCGGGAAACCATACGCCGCGCCGATCTGCTGGATGAGGCGAAAGTTGATCGTAAACAAAAGCGGAATGTCGGCGGCGATGAGGACGGCCCCGCCCAGTCCCGTGCCGCCACCTTCGATGGCAGCCAGCATGGTGTTCTCGTTGAAGAAGCTGCGGGCCAGCACGTCCAGTTGTTCGATGGGCACATCGCGCAAATCTTCGACGCGTTCCATCTCCAGGTTCATCTTGGCAGCTTCTTTCTTCAAGTCGCCCGCGTCATAGGTCCACTTGGAGGCATCGTTGAGGAACGACAGAAACTGCTCCACTGCCTCGCCTGCCTGATCGACGAGATCCGGCGGCACGGTGCGCTCGACGACCCAGTCCACCGGTTTCATCACCCAACTCAACGCCTGCATCACAATGGACGGGTCGCCGCGTTGCCATTTCTCAATTTCTCGCTGGACCTCTTTTTCGTAGGACGTTAGGCGCATAGGATGTTGTCAGTCGTCAGTTATCATGCTCAGCGGGTGCTTTGCCAACCCGGTAGGTCGGGAATGGCTCCCGATACTAGCGGCAAACGCGTCGCAAAGTTACAAAAAAGACCTCCCCGGATGGCAGTGTCCGAGGAGGTCAGAGGTGGATTTTGTCGTCTTCAGTAGTTTGGCTTTTCTTATCAAGCCAGCAACTGACAACTCATCACTGACATCGCAAAGAATCAGTCGTCCTTAATGTCGTACTTCTTGAGGAAGCGGTACATCGTGGCGCGTCCGATGCCGAGTTCGACGGCGGCTTTATCAACGTTGCCATCACAGAGGTGGTAGGCGCGTTCGATGGCCTGCCGCTTGAGGTCTTCCAGAGAGAGGATTTCTTCGCTCTCGCGGCCCAGTACCACCTCGGGGGCTGTATCGCCGTCGCCGCTGTGCCCATTTTTGTACGCGATGCCGCCCGAAGCAGCTTCTGCCAGCGTCAGGCGCTCCGACCACGGCGCAATCTGGGCATTGCTATTCAGCATCAAGTCCGCCGGAGTGATGTCCGGTTCGTCGGAGATGAGGATGGCTCGCTCAATGGCGCTTTTCAGTTCGCGCACGTTACCCGGCCAGCTATAGTTTAGGATCGCCTTGCGGGCGTCGGTGGAGAGCCGTTTGCCATTGAACTCGGGATACTTCCCCATATACTCCTTCATGAAGTGGAGGGCCAGCAGCAGGATGTCCTGCCCGCGCTCGCGCAACGGCGGTAGCGGGATGGGAAACTGGAAGAGGCGGTAGTAGAGATCCTCGCGGAAGGTGCCCTTGCGGATCATCTGGATGATGTCCTTGTTCGTCGCGCAGATGACGCGGGCGTCAAACGAGATGGTATCGCTGCCGCCGACGCGGGTGATCTCGCGGTTCTGAAGCGCCCGCAGCAGCTTCGCCTGTAGGTCCAGGTCCATCTCGCCGATCTCGTCGAGGAAGATAGTGCCGCCATCGGCCTGCTCGAACTTGCCAATTTTGCGGGCATGGGCACCCGTGAACGAGCCTTTCTCGTGGCCGAAGAACTCACTCTCCATCAGGTCGCGCGGGATGGCGGCGCAGTTGACCACCACAAAAGCCCCTGGCTTCCGGGATGAGTTGTAGTGAACGGCTTTGGCAACGAGTTCTTTGCCCGTCCCGCTCTCGCCCTGGATCGCCACTGTGAGGTCGCCGCGCAGGGCTTTCTCCATCAGGCGATAGACCTTCTTCATGGGCGGGCTGTCACCTACGAGACCCTGGATGCCATACTGCTGTGCCATCTCGCCGCGTAGCGATTCCAACTCGCGCCGCATTTCCAGCTTCTCGCGTAGGTTCTTCATTACCACATCCAGCTTGACCAACTCGTCCTGGCCCTTGGTGATGTAGTCGTAAGCGCCCAGTTTCATGGCCTCCACGGCGGTATCTACCACGCCCTGCGCCGATACCATCACGACGGGCAGGTCTGGCTGCTGCTCGCGGATTTGCCGCAGCGTGTCGATGCCGCTGATGCCAGGCATCATAATATCGAGCAGGATCAGGTCGGGCCGCTCGTCGAGATGCTCCAGCACCTCCTCGCCACTGCGGTAGACTTCCACCTCATAATCGGGGTTTTTGTCCAGCCGGTAGCTGAGCAGGCGGGAATAGTGACGATCGTCGTCAACAACGAAAATGCGAGATTTCATATCAGCAGCGGGCTTTGAGATGAGAGACACGTAACATTACTTGCGGCAACTGCACACCGCTCCAATCATCGGCCAAATTACTTAAAAATATAGTCTGTAACCGCAAAAAGTATCAAATTGATATTAAGGAAGAAAGAGAGAAGGTATTTTCGATCGATTTGTGATTTTCGATTGATGAAGTGGCGAGGGCGTAAGGTCAACGGAAGCCAATCCGGGATTCACAATTCGCAATAGAACAACAGTCCTGGTGTCTATCCCCATGAGCGCGCTGCTCAAATAAAAATCAGCCCGATGGTCCCGATGAGAAAGCAGTAGTACGCAAAGTACTGCAGCTTGCCGCGCTTCACAAAATCAATCATCCATTTGATGGCCAGCACGCCCGAGACATAGGCCACGAGTGTCCCAACCACCAACGGCAGGACGCCCATTGTAATGCCGCTTTCGAGCATTTCCAGCGTTTTGATAAGCGTCGCGCCGAGCACCACCGGCAGCAGCATCAAGAAGGAGAAGTCAGCCGCGCGTTCGGGGCGGACGTTCTGGTAGAGCGCGGTGCAGATGGTAGAGCCAGAGCGCGAGATGCCGGGGATCATAGCCGCCGACTGCGCCACGCCGATGACAAACGCCTTAATCGGGTTGAGCTTGCCATCGGGATTTTTGCGGAGCAGCGTCAGGAGTAGCAGCACGCCTGTTACCAGCAGCATCCCACAGACGAGGCGCGGCTCCTGAAAGGCCGCTTCCAGTTGATCCTTGAAGAACACGTAGACGATGCCCGTCGGGATCATGGTGATGAGGATGAAGAGCGCCAGCCGAAACCCGTCGCTCGTCTGATACCGCTGGGATAGTTCGCTGGGGTGGGTCAGGGCGCTGAGCGTCTCGGCCAGGATGTTGAGCACACGCCGCCAGTAGACCGTGAGGATGCTGAGCACCGTGCCGAAATGAACAAACACCTCGAACGTCACAGCGTCGCCTACGGCGGTGTCGAGGCCGAGCACGTATTTACCGAGGACGAGATGACCGGATGAGGAGACGGGCAGAAATTCCGTCAGCCCCTGTACCAGTCCGAGCAGTGCCGCTTCCCACCAGGACATTCAATTGCGGATTGTAGATTTCGGATTGTGGAGTGGGGCGAAGTTACGGAATGAAGGGTGCTGTATTTGTGCGTTTTTTGTTTTGTCCTGGGGGGCGGATAGATATAAAAAGGCCAGGCACCCTGCGAAGAGGATGCCCGGCCCGATGGTGCCTTTTCCGCGTGTACGATGCCTTATTAAAAACAATAATTTACACAAGGGATTATCGGTTCTGTGATCCTTGGTTATCAGTGCATATCCCTTATTTTTAGTGTATCGGTTTTTCGGCTCAAACAAGTTTTTCAGGCAAATAGATGGCCCTGGAAAAGGCGCAATACAAAGGGATGCGCTTCTTTTTTTAGTGGATCATTTTATGGTCTTGTCAGCCTACGCGTCTTACGGGTCTGAGCCTCTGAATGAGAAGGCAAAGTGAGAGGCTTGTGCGGGAATGCTTTGCTGCTGCGCTTTTCGTAGGCGACCTGTACACGCCCGACACATTTGCTATTTGGGCAGGCTGGGTGCTACCATCAGCACCTCTTCCCGCTCTACCACGACGGCTCCCGGCGGTGCGCCTTTTGGCTTGCGGACGTACTTGCGGGGGGTGACCATGACAGGCACCAGGGCGCTCCCCTGGGCTTTGCTGTAGTAGGCTGCGATGGCGGCGGCGCGGCTGAGGATGCGCCGGTCTGGCTGGGCCTGTCGGTTGGGTAGGCGTAATACGGTGTGTGATCCGGATATGCCCCGGGCATGCATCCAGAGGTCGTACTTCTGCGCGTGATGAAAGGTGAGGGCGTCATTCTGCTTGGCGTTTTTGCCTACCCACACTTCATAGCCACTGCCCAGCGAAAAACGGCGGAACGGGAGGCGGGCCTGCCCTCCGGCCTGTTCACTGATAAACGGTGCCAGCGCATTGGCTTTGGCTTTTTTGAACGCCTCCAGGTCTTTGTAGCGGTCAATAGCATGTAGTTCATCCAGTAATGCTTTTGCCTGCTCGGCCTGCTGCTCGGCGGCGAGTACCCGTTCTTCGGCATGCTCGCGGGCCTGCCGGGTGCGGCGCGCCTTATCATAATACCGCTCGGCATTCTCGACAGCGGTGCGTTGGGATTCGAGTGGAATGGTGATCGGCGCATTGTCGGCGAAGAGATCGGGGAGGGTGACTTCATCGGCACGGAGCGGGACGGCAGCCACGGAGGCCATCAGCAGGTGGCCCCAGTGCTCGTATTTGTCGGCGCGGCTTTCTTTTGAGAGTTCTTCCAGCATCCGCTCGGTACGGCGGGTGGCATCCTCGTGGGCTTTTGCCAGGGCTTTTTCGAGCGGATCGTAGGCTGCACGAAAGCGCATTTGCCCAAGCGTGCGTCGCACGAAAACCTGCGCGGCTTGATCGACCGTCTCGAAGGTTTCTTCTTCCAGGTCGGCCAGGTGCTGCAAGCGGGTGAGTGCCAGCGTATCGGCAAATCGCCCCTGCCAGTAGATGCGCGGCGATGGGTTTCTTAGCTCGGTTTGCAGGGCGATGGCGGTCTCGAACAGTGTGTGGCGTTGGGCCGCAGTGCAGTTGGCGGGCGGCTGATTGGGGACCGCGGCGCGATAGAGCACTTCGGCAGCGAGTGTCCGGTCAAAGAGGGGAAACGCGCTCGCCACGGCCTGCTCGGTCGTCTTGCGGTTCGTGCGCCAGCGAGCCTCGAAATCAGCAAAGGTAGCAACAGTGGGCGCAGCGCGTGGCTCCGGCGGCGGCTCGCCTTCATAGCGTCCACTCTCCTGGAATGCTTCGCCGATCATCCCATCAGCATCCACCCAGAACACATTGGCCCGTGCGCCAAAGAGTACGATCTGAAAACAAGCGCCATCGTCGAGGTCGAGGAACAGCATCCGGTCGCGTTCGGCAACGCGGACGGCTACGACGCGGCGGTCGAACGCCTGCTCGAAGAGCGTGGCTACGTTGCGACGGGCCTTGCTGTATCCTTCCGTGCGGAAGATGAACAGCATCGGGCGTTGCGTCGAGACGCGCAGCATCCACTCCGTCTCCGGGGTTGCCAGCGCCAGTGTCCACTCGCCCCGTTGTTGGGAAAAGGCATCTGCCACCTCGCACCCGACGAGGTCGGGCGTCCACTCGGTGACCAGCGCCTTGAGCGTATGGAAGTTGTTGACCATGATAAGGTGCGTGTTGCCTGAGAAGGAGGCACTCAACCCGGTGCTTCAAGGCACGTTCCGTACCAGCGCAACCCGGTTGGCCTTGATTCGTAGCGTTATTCAGACTATATAGCCTCTCTATATACCGACGACCTGATCTGCTTGCCCATGCTGCCCAAAGCCCTCGTCGCGGCGTCGCTGCGGCCTATCATCCTGACCATTCTCTCGAACGGCGAGACGTATGGCTACGACATCATCCAGCGCATTCATACGCTCTCGGATGGTAAGATCCAGTGGACTGCCGGTACCCTCTATCCAGTCCTACATCGCCTCGAAACGCGTGGGCTGATCGAAGCTGTCTGGCGGCCGTCTGCGTCGGGTCCTCGGCGCAAATACTACCGCCTAACGGGTGAGGGCATACAGGTTCTGGAAACCGAAAAACGCCATTGGGTCGACCTCAACGCCATCCTCGTCAAGCTGTGGGGACCGGAGGTCGCCTTCGGCTAATCAAGCTATCAACTATGAGCCGTCAGCTATCAGCTTAACATCGATTGCTTGTAGCTGACAGCTTATAGCTGAGAGCTAACAGCGTTCATCTATGTTCGATCTCGAAAAAGCCATAGCGGCCTGGCGGCGGACCTACGAGCACCGACGCGCCTTCTTCGCGGAAGACGTGGAAGAACTCGAACGCCATGTGCGCGACCACATTGCGGTGCTCGTTGCGGAGGGGCACGGCGAGGAGGATGCTTTCCGGCAGGCCATGCGGCAGGTGGGCAATTCGAGTAGTACAGAGGCCGAATACCGCAAGGTGTTCTGGGTTAAGCTGAAACACAAACGGGCGCTGGTGCGCCACTTCATTTGGGAAACGACGATGCTCAAAAACTATCTCAAAATCGCGCTACGAACCTTTGGCCGGCACAAAGGCTACACCTTCATCAACGTGGCGGGGCTGGCTGTGGGGCTGGCGTGTTTTCTGCTCATTGCGCTCTACGTGCAGGATGAATTGCGTTACGACCGGTTCCACGAGCACGCCGATCGCATTGTGCGTGTGCAGAATGCAGGCGACACGTATGTGACGCCCACCATCGTCGCGCCACTGTTCAAGCGCAGCTTTCCCGAAGTAGAAGAAGCCACACGCCTGTATGATGTGGGTTCCTTTAGCCCGCAGATTGTGCGGTATCAGGATCGCGTTTTTCAGGAGGAAGACTTCTTCTATGCCGACTCGACAGTCTTCGACGTGCTGACGCTACCCCTGGTGGCGGGCAGACCCGAGACGGCGCTGAACCGTGCTGCTACCATCGTCATCACCGAGTCGATGGCACAGAAATATTTCGGTGCTGAAAACCCGATGGGCAAACTGCTTCAGGTGGGCCCCGAGCGACAGTTCGAGGTGACCGGGGTGATAAAAGACCTGCCTTCGACCTCGCATGTACAGTTCGATTTTTTGGCCTCGTTTGCTTCGACGCATTGGGCGGAGCGAGAGATATGGGGATCTGCCAACTTCCTAACGTATCTGCTGCTGACAGATCCGAATGCGATCCAGCCTCTACGCCAGAAAGTCGCAGCGCAAATGGCACAGGCGCGGGCTGCCGGAGAGGTCTACGACGGTTTTGAACTCAACCTCGTGCCTCTTACCAGCATCTATCTTGATTTTGAGGGACATCGGACGTATGTCTACCTCTTCTCTGCCATCGCGCTTTTGATTCTGCTGATAGCCTGTATTAACTATATGAACCTGGCGACGGCGCGGGCGGCGCGGCGGGCACAGGAAGTGGGCGTGCGCAAGGTGTCCGGCGCGCATCGCGGGCAACTCGTGTGGCAGTTCTATGGCGAATCGGCGCTGCTGGTTATTTTCGCCTTGGTGGTTGCACTGGTGCTGTCGGCGTTGTCGCTACCCCTCTTCAACGCCCTTAGCGGAAAGAGCCTGTCGCTTGATAACCTTCAGGATCCGTTGCTGCTACTGACGTTGCTGGGCATCGGCGTGGTGGTGAGCCTGGTGGCGGGCAGCTATCCGGCGTTGTTGCTCTCGTCGTTCCGGCCCGCGCAGGTGTTGAAAGGGGCCTATCGAACGAGCCGTGGTGGCGTGTTTTTCCGCAAAGGGTTGGTGGTGTTTCAGTTTGCCATCTCCGTGTTCTTGCTTGTTGCCACGGCTGTCGTTTTTAGCCAATTGCGCTACGTTCAGACGACCAACCTGGGCTTCGACAAGGAGCAGGTGGTGGTGCTGCCTTTTGGCGACAGGGCCCTGCGCGACATGCGCACGACGCTGAAAGACGCCCTGCTGCAACATCCGAACGTGCTACACGTCGCCGCCATCAACCGGATACCGGGCTACCAGCGAAGCGGATATGGGCTGAACATTGACGGACTCAATTTGCCAGAGGGCGAGATCTTCCCTATCGGCGGGGTGCCTGCGGATAAAGATGTGGTCGAAACGCTGGGGCTGGAACTGATCGCCGGGCAAGGCTTTCCGACCTCCGAAAGCTATGAGCCAGACTCAGGACGCTACGTCTATATTGTCAATGAGACGACCCTTCAGAAGCTTGGCTGGACACCCGAAGAAGCGCTCGGCAAACGCATGACGCTCTCAGATAGCAGGCGCACAGGCGAACTGGTGGGTGTGGTGAAGGACTATCACTTCCTCTCGCTGCACGAGCCGATCTATCCGCTGGCGTATTTCATCGAGCCGTCATCCACCAACCAGCTCCTCGTTAAGATTGCACCGGGCGATGTGCCAGGGACGCTGGCCGCTATCCAGGGCACCTGGGAGCGCATGGTGCCGCATCGGCCCTTCGAGTTCACCTTTCTGGATGAGCAGATCGACGCGCTCTACCGCTCGGAACAGCAAATCAGCCAGATCTTCAGCGTGTTTGCCATCCTTGCTGTGCTGATTGCCTGCCTCGGATTGTTCGGGCTGGCGGCCTATGCGGCGGAGCAACGCACCAAGGAGATCGGCGTCCGCAAAGTCCTGGGCGCGACGGTGCCGCAGATCGTGATGTTGCTCTCAAAGGATTTCACCCGGCTTGTGCTCGTCGCGTTCGTCGTGGCTGTGCCACTGGCCTACATCGCCATGCAGCGCTGGCTGGATTCCTTTGCCTTCCGCATCGATGTGCCGTGGTGGCTGTTCCTCGCCGCCGGGCTGGCGACACTGGCTATCGCATGGCTGACGGTCAGCTACCAGTCGGTGAAAGCGGCCCTATCGGATCCGGCCAAGAGCCTACGCTATGAGTAGTTCGGTGGATAGTGAAAGGGGCAACCTTTTTTCTATATCCGTCTGCTGGACTGGCTGGTCATGCGGCATTCATGAGACAATCTCCTCGCTGATCGCTCGCAGTATTGAACCAACCCGCTCTATGTCAACGGCGCTGAAGTAACGGTCATCATCGCGCAGTAAGCGCTGCAAATCATCCCAATCGTCGTAAAGCGATCCAACGGTCGGCTTTGGATTTTCGCCAACTTGATCCCATTCGTCGGTAGTGATAGTGAGATAGTAGTCCGTTCTCAGGATTATTTCATCACCAAGACGCTGTAGCAGCTTTTCGAACAACTGACGCAGTTCATCGCGTCGCACTGTGATGTTCGCTTTCTTCATTAGGCTGATTCTCTACAGCACTCTGTCGTATCACCACCATCAGTCCTTCACTTTCCACTAAACCGCCACAGGTGCTTTGATGGTTGGATGGTACTGATAGTTCAGCACCTCGAAGTCCTCGTAGGCATAGTCGAAGATGGACGGCGGGGTGCGTTTGATGCGCAGTTGCGGTAGCGGGTACGGCGTGCGTGATAGCTGCTCTTCCACTTGCTCCAGGTGATTGAGGTACAGGTGCGCGTCCCCAATGGTATAGATGAGTTCGCCTGGCTCCAGGTCGCACTGCTGCGCCATCATGTGGGTGAGCAGGGCGTACTGCGCGATGTTAAACGGAGCACCGAGGAAGAGGTCGTTGGAGCGCACGTAGAGCTGGCACGAGAGCCGTCCACCCCCCACGTAGAACTGAAACGTCATGTGGCACGGCGGCAGTGCCATGTCGCCGAGGTCGGCCACGTTCCAGGCCGTGACGATGTGGCGGCGCGAATCGGGCTTGGTGCGGATGTTCTCGATGACGCGGGTGATCTGGTCGATGTGTTCGCCGCTGGGAGCCACCCAGTCGCGCCACTGCTTGCCGTAGACGGGGCCGAGGTTGCCGTTCTCATCGGCCCACGGATCCCAGATGTGCACGCCGTGGTCGTTGAGGTAGCGGACGTTGGTGCCCCCCTGCAAGAACCACAGCATCTCCACGGCCAGCCCTTTAAAGAACACCTTCTTCGTTGTTGCCAGCGGATAGCCTTTTTGCAAGTCGAACCGCATCTGATGGCCGAACACGCTGAGCGTGCCCGTGCCGGTGCGGTCTTCTTTCCGCAATCCGTGGTCTTTGACGTGGCGAAGGAGATCGAGGTATTGCTGCATGGAATGTGTGAAGCTGAGCGGTGAACATGGAACGACGCTATCAACCCAGACGTTTTCCCGTTCCAAATCGACAGCTACTAGAAAATAGGAAATAGGAGTTGGAAAATGGGAATTAGGAATTGGGAAAAGGTGTTTTCTATCTAACTCGATCTCAATAACCATTTTCCATTTACCAATTCCCATCTCCCAATACACCAAACGTATGGATCCCAATCTACATCAGCAGCAGGGTATCAACCATCTCAATAAAGTCCTGAACTACGCGCCGTTCGTCGCGGAGGAGGGTAAAGCGACCGTCCACCTCACCGTTGAGGACTGGCATGTGGTGGCCGACACGCTGTTCCAGATGAACACGCCGAAGGAGATGCTGCCCGACCCCATCCAGGACTACCGCCTCACCAAGCAAAACCGCGCCATTGAGCTAAAGACGGATGACTACCTGATCGAGGTGGAAATGATGTAGGGAGGGTTACAGGTTGTCAGGTTTATCAGGTTAGCAGGTTCGGTTGTGTAGAGAAACCTGAAGCCGAGCAAAGCGAGGCAACCTCCTAACCTGCAACCCTCAATTCGCATGTGCTTTCAGGTCGAACTGGGGGATTGTGACGCGGAAGCGCTCGCCATTGGGACGCTCCATCGTGTAATAGCCACCCATCGTGCCTTCGAGTGATTCTAGCACGGCGTAGCTGCTGTACTCGTGCAAGTCGCCGGGCGCGATCAGCGGTTGCTTGCCGATGACGCCTTCGCCTTCTACTTCCTGCGCCCGTCCGGTATCCTCGCGGATGTGCCAGTAGCGTCGCAGCAGTTGCACTTCGACGAGGCTGTCGTTTTCGATGCGAATAAAGTAGCCGAACACGAACCGCTTCTCAAAAAAGTCGGACTGGCTGTCGAGGTAGACGGGTCGGACCGTCACGGTGATGTCTTCGGTGGTAGCGACGTAGGGAACCATGTTTTCAGGGCTGTCAGGTTTACTTCGTTAGTCGCTGCGCTCGTTTCAGGTTTGCAGGTTTATCAGGTTCGGTTGTCATAGAGAAACCTGCCAACCTGTAACCAAACTCAGCGAAGCAATCTGCGAACCTGCAACGCATGTTTTGCAATCAGTTATTCATCAGTTCGGCTTGATGCACAGCGCGCACCTGCTCGGCCGCCGCGATCATCTTTTCGACCCGCTTTTCGCAGACAGGGGCGTCCCACTGGCCATTTTCTTTGAATGCACTCCCCACGATGAAGCCATCTACGTAGGGGAAAAGGGTGCTGTAGTTTTCAGGCGTGGTGCCACTGCCTACGAGCAGCGGCAGGTCCGAGGCTGCCGCGACGGCTTCGAGGTCGGTCAGCGAGGGCGCTTCGCCTGTGTGCGTGCCGGTGACGATGATGCCATCGGCCCGGTGCAATTCCATGCCGCGTGCCACATCGGCGATGTCGAGGTCGGCGGTGAGAGTATGGGCAGCGTGCTTTTTTTTGATGTCCGCAAAGATAGGAATCTTG
>DATGCC010000600.1:0-7683 GCA_035312345.1 Rhodothermales bacterium | reverse complement strand
CGATCCGACGAACAAATACGGCCAGCGCAGTTCCATCTGCTGAGAAAACCCCTCCCAGTTGGCTGTCCACGCGCCGATGGCTGTGCGGATGACCGAAACATCACCGGTGAAGGCGGGCTGCATATCGAAGATGCGGATGGGCGAGGTGCGGTACTCGGCTGCTGTTACCATGTACCGCCCATCGGGCGTGGGCGCGATGGTGTGCCCGCGATGAACGGCTGCCGAACTGATGGAGGTCAAGTACTCCGGTGCCGTTGGGTTGGTGATGTCGAACAGATGGTATCCTCCGGCCCCGGCTCCATAGAAGCGATCCTGCTGGGTGTCGGCCTGGAACGCCACAAAGAAATCGTGATACCCCGTTTGCCCGCGCTGCAACTGTTCCGGTGTGGCGATGCGGCCCAGGAAGGCGTCTTCCGAGTCGCCCCCCAGTACCTTTTCCAGATCATAGATCAGCGCGTTCTGGCCTCCTGTGGCAAAGAGCAGCGTACGTCCGCTGCTATGCTTGTAGGCAAAAAGATTCAGGAAGCCGCCCTGGGCGTCGGGTCCCTGGATGCGGGCGACTTCGCGGATCTCCGACACCTCGGGCAGGCCCGTGACATCGAAGATGATCGCGCCCAGGTCGGCATCAGCGCTGCCATCATCAAGCTGAAACGCCTGGACGACATACGTTTCTGTGCCGAGTTTGAAATATTTGAGATCCGTGGCACCCTGGCCGGTGTGGGGCGCTGCCGTGTCTAGGGTCCAGGTGTGGAGTTTCGCTGGCGCAGCAGGATCTTCGACGCTGATGATATCGAAGCCTGCCGGTAGGGCACGATGAGCGATGTACACATAGGGCCGCTCAGGATCCTGTTCTATCTCAATGTCTCCGCCGCCGGGAGCAGGAGCCTCAAGGGGCAGATGGCTGACCAACTCTACATTGCGGCTGCCACGAGCAGCAGGTTCCGGTTGGGCAACCGCAGGCTGGGTGGCTAAGAGGGCTGGCAGCAGGAAAAACAGCCAAAGCCAGCCATTGTAAATGGTAGGACGTGTGAACATATACGGTTGCGGCTTGGACCAGACAACGGAGGCGTGGGGCGTTGCATCAAAGTATCTGTCCGATACCAGGGGGGAGATGCCTTTAGACAGTCAGGTTAAAGATAGGAAAACGTAAACGCAAAGATTTGAGGGGCCACAAAAGATTTTGTGCTGAAGTAGACAGCGAAGAGAAAACTAGCAATGGCCGGTAGGCACAAGAGGACGCTATTTGCCTTGCCCGAGAAGAAACATGTCGTATTTTGCACGACGCTGCCGGAGCATCATGCACTTCGTTCGTAGGCTGCGTACCTTCCGAGTCTTGACGCATCAAAACCAACCGTTTATGCTGAACAAAGCCCTTCTCACCTGCGCTGCGCTCTACCTGTTCACGGGTTGCACGTCCACCCGAACGTTCGACCTGCGCACCGCTACCGACGACACCTTCTACGAATTTAATGCCGAGGCGGAGCGCAAGGAGGCTCGCGTTACGTTGACTGGCTATCCGCCGCAGAGTGCGCTGGAAGTGGAGGTGCGGGCTGACAGCACCTTCTGGCGTGATCCGCGTACGGGGCGTCCCCGCAGCGTACCGACTACGCAAATCAGCGAAATCAGCTTTCGGAAAAGCCAGTTCGTCCGGGGCGCTGTTGTAGGAGGCAGCTTCGGGGCCATAGCGGCGCTGGGGCTGGGGCAGGATTGCAGCGAGGTGCCAGAGGGGCAGCAATGCTACGGGCGCCTGGATCTGTTGCCGTTCACGGCACTGGCCATGGGGGTTGTCGGTGGAGCTATCAGTGCACGGGGGCGGGAGCGCTTTCTCTTCATCGTGCCGCCCGAATAACCGGGCAGCGAGTCACCGCGTGGCTACCTGCGAGAAACTTTGCGTCCTCGACAAACCTAAGAGGGAGGTGTTCCTCTAATATGTAGGCCTGGATATGCGCGTTGTCACGACTGTCGATGGAACGACCCATGCCACGCCGCTCTTTCTGCCTGTCTTCGAGCGCGACAATGGCTTTGTGACGACAGATGATTTGCAAAACCTCTTCGGGGTCCGAGGCCTCATCACGAACGGGTTTTTTATTTACAAAGAGCGGGCTTTGCGCACCCAGGTTGCCCAGGAGGGCATCCAATCCTTTCTCGGTTTCGATGGACTGGTGATGACGGATTCGGGCGCGTTCCAACAGTTCACGCGTCAACTCTACCTTTCCAACAAAAAGATCATCGCGTTTCAGCAGGAGATCGGTGCGGATATCATTTCGCCTCTGGACCTGATCTCCACCCCTGGCGAAAACCGCACGACGGCCACCAAGAAACTGGATGCTACGCTCAGGCGGATCGAAAAGGGTTTGGAGATAGCCACGGATGCCGTCCTGGCAGGCGTGCAGCAGGGCGGTCGGTTTCTGGATCTGCGCGCCCGCGCCCTGGAAGCATTGAAGGCGATGGGGTGCCAGTACATCGCGCTCGGGAGCCTGGTCCCTTTTTTTAACAAAAGACACGACCTGGAATTCGCTGGAGAAGTCATCTATCAGGGCCGCGACATTCTGGGAGAGGCGTTGCCCGTTCATCTCTACGGCGCGGGCGATCCGGTAGAACTGCCGTTCTACTTTGCGCTTGGGTGCGATATTTTCGATTCATCGTCGTTCGTCCACTACGCGATGGGTGGCTGGTGCATGACGCCTTTCGGCGCGTTTAAACTTGATGAACAGCTACCTCCGGTAGAATTCCTCAAGCAAAGCCCTTTCTTCGAGGGCGACTTCGAGGCACTCGGCGCGGACACGGCCCGGCTGGCCCGGCACAACCTGTGGATGATCCTGCACGTCATTGAGGACGCTCGCCAACGAAAAGAGGCAGGCACGCTACTGGACCATCTGGACCATGTTGCCGAGGTGCATCAGCACTGGTTTCCCGACAGCAAGCTGCAACCCTCGTGGCACATCCTGCGGCAAGCCTGTGCGCTGGCATGAGTCGCACCGTACCGCTCCTTCCCGATGAGATCCTGCGCAACGAGGTGCGTGGGATTTGCAAGCGCTATCGCATCGAGCCTGAGGAAGTACGTGATCTGCTGGAGGCCAACTTCGCCAGGCATCCTGATCTGATCCAGAAAATGGCGGAGCAGCACCCGGAGCACGATGTCACCCGCCTGAGCGGCTACAAGCGCGTCGTGAAGGAGACGAAGAAACAGGTGTATTACCGTCTGCGCCAGTACCAACGCGACCGTGAGGCGCAGGAGCAAGCCCATGCCCGGCTGGCCGCTCTCGTTGCTGAGAAGGCTCCACACTCTGAGGTTGAGCCTGCCGTTCAGCAGTTGCTGCGGACGCACGTTTCTACGCAGGAGCGCGCCTCGGTCTATCCGGCATTCTACCGCCGTCTCTTTGATCTTGCTGAGCCGCCCCGCACCGTGTTGGATCTGGGCTGTGGTCTGCATCCGCTGTCGTATCCCTTCCACAATCCTGCGACGTGCCCCGAGGTTTACGTAGCCCTTGACCGGGCCGTGGAAAGCATAAACGTAGTCGCTACTTTCGCGCCGTATGTGCGTCCTACGCGTCTCGCCGCCGCCTGTCAGGATCTGGGGCAGGTGGTCTGGGCAGATTATTTGGAAGCCGGATTGTCCATGTTTGATCTGGCTTTCTTGCTCAAACTCGTGCCCGTCGTGCATCGGCTCCAGCCGGAAGCGGTGGAAAATTTGCTGGCCGTTCCAGCAAAGCGCCTGCTCGTGACGGCCAGCACCGAAGCCCTGACGCGGCGCGAAAACATCCAGCGGCGCGAAGACCGCATCTTGCAAACCTTCACTCAGCAAGCCCGCCGTCCGGTGATCGCCGAATTTGAAGTAGGCACCGAGTTCGGCTATCTGCTAGGCCCGCGCCGGTAAGACCAAGTTAGAGGGAGCTTCGGCCTTCCAGGGCACGCGAGAGGGTCGCTTCGTCGGCGTATTCGAGATCGCCACCGATGGGGAGACCGCGCGCGATGCGGGTGACGCGCACATCGAAGGGCTTGAGGAGTTGCGAGATGTAATAGGCTGTGGTGTCGCCCTCCACGTTGGGGTTGACGGCGAGGATGACTTCCTGCACGGCTGGCTTCTCTTCGCCGCCGTAGGCCAGGTTCTTTTCGGCGACCTGCTCGGTTCCATTGGTGCCCTGTTCTACGGGCACCGACGACATCTTCTGGAACGACGGATCCACCCGCATAATCAGTTCGCGGATGCTGAGGTCGTCTGGCCCGATGCCATCCAGCGGGGAGATGACACCGCCGAGCACATGGTAGACGCCGCGGTATTCGCCGGTGCGTTCGAGGGCCATCACGTCGTTCGATTCTTCCACCACACAGATCACCGCGTGGTCACGCTTGGGCGAGCGGCAGATGGGGCAGGGCAGCATGTCGGTCACGTTGTAGCAGATCGGACATTCCTTGACCCGATCCTTCACGGCCACCAGTGCTTTGGCAATCTCAACGACCTCCTCGCGGGGCATTTTCAACACATACGCCGCCAGCCGCTGGGCCGTCTTACGCCCAATCGTTGGTAGCTTCGTGAATTGCTCCACCAGCGCCTCGACCGATTCCGAAGTGAATTGCATGGTTGTTGTACGTGTATTCCGTTATCAGTAAGCGGCAAGATAAGAGGCGCAAGCGACAAGGCTATGTCACAGCATCAACGCCGAACGGATAACGCGAAAACTGAATTCTGAAAACCATGCTTACAAACCCAACTGGCTCGGATCGAAGCCCGGCGGAAGGAAGCTGCCTGCACTCTGCTGGATCTCTTGCTGTGCCATCGCGGAGGCTTCTTCGAGCGCCTTGTTGACGCCTGCGATGATGAGGTCTTCGAGCATCTCGGTGTCGTCGGGGTCGATGACGGTTTTCTCAATTTTGATTTCCGTGATGCGCTGGGCACCGCTGGCCGTCACCTTGACCATGCCGCCGCCTGCTTCGGCGGTGACGGTTTTCGAGGCAAGGGCTTCCTGGGCTTCGGCCATCTTCTGGCGCATTTCCATCACTTTGCCGAACATGTCGGCCATGTTGAATCCACCGGTATCCATAATATCAGGGTCAGGTTAAAGGGGCCTGTTCAGAGAAGTGCTCCGTGTGTGCAGGGAGCGGGCGGTCTTACACTCATGGGAGCGGAGGCTTGTTCTGCTACTAGGCTGAGCGCTCATCAACGACCACCGCATCCTGAAAAAAGGAAAAGGGAGGCTGATTATTAGATGGATAAATAAATTCAATTGATTAATTGGCTGGGCAAGTCGTTCTTGGGGATGGTAGGATATCCCAGACCAATCTTCTTCTTTCCATGCAAAAAATAATTGTCTGTTGCCTGCTGTGTGGCCTGAGTGTGCTGGGATATGCCCAGCCGTTTGAGCCCGTCAATCCAAATGCCTCCGCCGAAGCGCGCGCCCTGCTCGCTTACCTCTACGAGATCGACGACGAGCACATTCTGTCCGGGCAGCACAGCTACAACGGCAACATGCACCAGTTCTTCGAGCGGGTGCATGAACTCACAGGCACTTATCCCGCGCTATGGGGCACCGACTTCATCTGGCGTGGCCCGAACGATCCCGGCGCGGAGATCGTGGAGGAAGCCATCAAGAAGCACCGCGACGGCTATCTCGTGACGTTGATGTGGCACGCAGGTCGCCCAACCGATACGCCGCCCTTTCCCTGGCGCGAAAGCATTCAGGGAGAAGTGACGGACGAGGAATGGCAGGACCTCACCACGCCCGGCACCGCACTCCATGCCCGCTGGCTGGGGCAGGTGGATACGGTAGCCTCCTATCTGAAGCAGCTACGCGACGCCCATGTGCCTGTCCTCTGGCGGCCCTACCATGAGATGAACGGCGTCTGGTTCTGGTGGGGCGATAAGAAAGGGGAAGATGGTTTCCAGAAGCTGTGGAAGATGATGTTTGACCGCTACGTGAACCACCACGACCTGAACAACCTCATCTGGGTATGGAACGCCAATGCGCCGCGCGACATCCCCAAGGACGAAGCGTTTCCTTATGAAATGTTCTATCCCGGAGCCGAGTATGTGGACGTGCTGGCAACAGACGTGTATCACTTCGACTACGAGCAGAACGAATACCAGCAATTGCTGGATCTGGCCGGTGGCAAAGTCATTGCTCTCGGAGAGGTGGGTCAGTTGCCCAAGCCGGAGATTCTAGAAGCGCAACCGAAGTGGGCGTGGTTCATGGTCTGGTCGCAGTGGCTTGAAACGCACAATACCCTCGACCGCGTGAAGGCGGTCTATGCCCATCCGCCGACGCTGACCCACGACGAAGTAGAACGCCAATGAATGATTCCATGACACCTTTCAAGACCAACCTGCGGTTATACATTTTGCTGCTTGCTTTCACGCTGCCTGCTGCTGCGCAGGATGGGGCAGATCGCGTACGACTCAACCAGATCGGGTTCTATCCGTCGGCTCCGAAAGTAGCCGTCGTGGTGGATGCGCCCGCAGGCGACTTTTACCTCACCACGGTAGCGAGCGGCGATACCGTTTTTACCGGGACGCTGGGTGCGGAACGGTTCTGGGATGCGTCCGGCGAGCAGGTCCGCCGCGCCGATTTTTCGGCTTTCCAGCAATCCGGGGACTATGTCCTCGTCGTGCCTGAAGTTGGCACCTCCTATCCTTTTGAAATAACGAAGGCGGTTCATCGGCCTATCGCTACAGCGGGTCTGAAGGGGTATTATTTCCAGCGGGCGTCTACGGCATTGGATGCGCAATATGCTGGGGACTGGGCACGCTCCGCAGGACACCCAGATGATGCGGTGCGGGTGCATGCGTCGGCAGCGACAGCGGAGCGACCCACGGGTACGCTCATTGCGGCTCCTCGCGGATGGTACGACGCGGGTGACTACAACAAGTACATCGTCAACTCGGGCATCAGCACCTACACGCTGCTGGCGCTTTACGAACAGTATCCTGCCTTCGCTGCCGAGCTTGAAACGAATATTCCTGAAAGCGGCGATGCTGTGCCGGATGTGCTGGATGAAGCGCTCTGGAACCTGCGCTGGATGCTTGCGATGCAGGATCCGAACGATGGCGGCATCTACCACAAGCTGACGCACGCGAACTTCCAGGGAGATGTGATGCCGAGCCGGGCCACCGCGCCGCGCTACGTCGTGCAGAAGAGCACCCCGGCCACGCTCGACTTCGCTGCGGTCATGGCGCAGGCCGCCCGCATCTTCGGCGGTTTCTCTGGTGAATTTCCCGGTCTGGCAGATTCCATGCGGACGGCGGCGCTCGATGCCTGGCAGTGGGCGCGGCGCAATCCTGGCATCCGGTATAACCAGGGAGCCCTCAACCAGGCGCATAACCCCGATATCGTGACGGGCGAGTATGGCGACTCGGATTTCAGCGACGAGTTGGCCTGGGCCGCTGCCGAATTGTTTATCACCACCGAAGCCGACAGCTTTCTGACCATCGCCTCGCCGCTCGCGCAGAATGCCGATGTGCCGTGGTGGGGCGGTGTTCGTGCGCTTGGCTGGTACTCACTCCTGCATCACCGCAAGCAAGTTGCTGCTGTAGTAGACACGTCTTCCCTAAAAAGTCGCTACCTGAGCTTCGCCGACGGGCTGGCAGCCGAGCGGGCGCAGGTGCCCTATGGGACCGTGATGGGACACGCTTCGTGGAACTTCGTGTGGGGCAGCAACGCCGTAGCCGCCAATCAGGGCATGGCCTTG
>DATGCC010000599.1:0-5716 GCA_035312345.1 Rhodothermales bacterium | reverse complement strand
CCGCCTCGCAGGAACGTCGCGCCGTGGGCTGCCACATACGCGGCGGTAGCATCCATCTGCTCGTCGCTTTCCACCGAGCACGGCCCGGCCATCACCACAATCTCGTCGCCACCCACCGTCACGCCATTCACGTCGAAGGTTGTGTTCTCCTTCTTCCACGAGCGGCTTGCAAATTTGTACGGCTCCGTGACGCGATACACATCCGACACCCCATCCAGCACTTTGATATAGCGCGTGTCGAAATCAGGCTTGACGCCGATCGCCCCCAGCACGGTCTGATTGACACCGCTGGACCGATGCACATCGAAGCCGTACTCGTTGAGGTGTTCGATAACATTCTCGATCTGGGCCTCTTCAGCCCCCGGTTTCATGCTTACAACCATGATTCTTTGGAGTTATGGGAGGGTTGAAAGATGAGTCGCTTGCTCACCCAACCAGTTGAACGAGGCGATAGGTTTTTGATCCCCGGCGCAGCACGATAAGCTGGCCTTCGATGCTGTCGTCCAGCGTAATCGGCTGGCGCATGTCTTCTACCCGCCGGTTGTTCAGGTAGATACCGCCCCCCTGGACGAGTCGCCGCGCTTCGCCTTTCGAGGAAGTCAGGCCGCTGTTGGCGAGGAGGTCAAGCACGCCCAGTCCTTCACCTTCAAAGTCGGTGCGCGGCAGGTCACTGGAGGGCACATCGTCGAAGATGTCGCGGATGTCGGCAACCGAGAGATCGGTCAGTTCGGCCCCGAAAAGCACCTGCGATGCCTGCTCGGCTTTTTGAAGCAACGTCTCGCCATGCACAATGCGGGTGACTTCCTGCGCCAGCGTGCGCTGTGCCTCACGCTTCTCGGGCGCATGTGTCAGACTCTCTTCCAGCACTTCGATCTCTTCCTTCGAGAGCCAGGTAAACACCTTCAGGTAATGGACGACATCGCTGTCGTCGGTGTTGAGCCAGAACTGGTAGAACCGGTACGGCGACGTGAGGTTGGGATCAAGCCAGACGTTGCCCGCCTCGGTCTTGCCAAACTTGGTGCCGCTGGCGTTGGTGACGAGCGGGAAGACGAGGCCGTGCGCCCGACCGCTCCGCAGTCGGCGGATAAGATCGGCCCCGGCCAGAATATTGCCCCACTGATCGCTGCCGCCCATCTGGAGGTTGCAATCGTAGCGGTCGTACAGCACGAGGTAGTCGTACGCCTGCATCAGCACGTAGCTGAACTCGGTGTATGAGAGGCCGTCCTCTGATTCGAGTCGCCGCTTGATGGACTCCTTCGCCATCATGTGATTGACCGTGAAGTATTTGCCCACATCGCGCAGGAAATCGACCAGCGAAATCGACGCGAGCCAGTCAGCGTTGTTGACGATCTGCGCGGGGTTTTCTTTGGCATCAAAGTCGAGGAAACGGCTGAGTTGCTCCTTAATACCCTCGAGGTTGTGCTCGATCTGCTCGTCGCTCAAGAGCTGACGTTCTTTGGTTTTGCCGCTCGGATCGCCGATGCGCCCCGTGCCGCCCCCCGCGATGGCGATGGGCGTGTGCCCGTAGCGCTGGAGCCGCGCCAGCCCCATCATCGGCATCAGCGACCCGACGTGCAGGCTCGCCGCCGTCGGGTCGAAGCCGATGTACGCGGTCACCTTTTCTTTCGCCAGCACTTCCTCTATTTCGGGCGTCGCGTCATAGATCATGCCACGCCATTTGTATTCATCAAACAGGCTCATCGTGTCGGTTGGTTGTAAGATGATCATTGGCTCGCGTTGCTCGCGTCATTGGTCATTTGGCGTCGTGCCCATCCAATGACCAATGACATGCCAAAGGCGCAAAGGACCCCGAAGCTACAATGACAGCTAGACTTCCGCAAAAAAACCTAACGCATGGGAGCCGCTACTGATACCGCTCCAGCGTGAATTTCTCGCCGAGGTAGTGTTTGCGCACGATGGGATCCTCAGCGAGTTCCTCGGCGGTGCCGTGGCGGAAAATCTCGCCCTCAATGAGCAGATAGGCGCGGTCAGTGATGGCGAGGGTTTCGTGGACATTGTGGTCGGTGATGAGCACACCGATGCCCCGCGACTTGAGGTCGGCGACGATGGCCTGGATGTCTTCCACCGCAATCGGGTCGATGCCGGCAAAGGGTTCATCCAGCAGAAAAAACTTCGGCTCCGTCGCCAGGGCACGGGCGATTTCGGTGCGCCGCCGCTCGCCACCGGAGAGCATGAACCCCTTCGAGGTGCGTACCTTCTCCAAGCCAAACTCTTCCATCAACTGCGCCACCCGCCTGTGTCGCTGCTGTTTGCTGATCTTCTGAAATTCGAGCACGGCGTGCAGGTTCTGCTCGACGGTGAGGTGCCGAAAAATCGAGGCTTCCTGCGCCAGATAGCCGATGCCGCGCCGGGCCCGCCGGTACATGGGCAGGTTAGTGATATCGCGCTGACCCAGATAAATCCGCCCGGCGTTGGGCCGCACCATGCCGACGATCATGTAGAACGTCGTCGTCTTGCCCGCACCGTTCGGGCCGAGCAGGCCGACGATCTCCCCCTCCTGCACTTGGAGATCTACATCCTGCACCACCGCCCGCTTTTTGTAGCGCTTCACCAGCCCTTCGGCGCGGAGAGTCAGCGGCGTATGTGTCGTCGGTGCTTCCATGATGGTTTTTTGTCAATGCGGGCACAGCGAAGCACTCTCGTACGGATGTTGTCTTGGTCACGAGATTGCACCCCAGGAGTACTCGCTTCGCAGCGCCGCGTCGGCTTCGCCTCCTCGCCATGACAGATTAATTATTGGAGTCGCTGTTTTCGGCGGTGGCTTCGTCTTCTTTGGTAGCGGATGGCACGGTTTCAAAAATCATGATTGGCGGAAGGCCCTGCAAGATACGGCGTATGCGATCCTCGCGCACAAGATCCACGCTTGTCGGGCGGCGTTCCGGCTCCCAGCGAAAACCGTCGAGGCGAAACGGGGTCGGTAACTGGCTCTCCGGGTACATCGTGCCCTGGATGTCCTGGCTGAATGCAATGCGCTCGGGCTGGTCACCACGGATGTAGAAAACGGCTTTGTCGCCGGAGGCTTTCAGGCCGCCATCGGGCTGGTCATTGTCGTCGCGCTGGAAGTAGATGACCTCGGCATTGGGACCGAGCGTAAACACACGAACCGAATCGTCGAGAAAAACGCCGACGAGGTGCTGCCCTTTCAGTTGCTGGATGCGATCAAGCACCGTGTCGCGCTGGGCCACGAACGCGTTGCGCCGCACGAACAGCGAGTCGATCTCGCCGCCGCGCCCCTTCACACGAATCGAGTCGCCGCTAACCTGCGATTCTTCAACCCATGCCACTGGATTACCGAACAACCGTGTCTCTTCACGCTGGATCATCGTTGTGTCGGTCACTATGGAATCCGAAACTGCTGAATCGGTGGCCGTGAAATCGATGAGCGTAGAATCCGCCATGGTCGAATCAGAAGCCGGGAAAGCAGTGAGTGTAGAATCCGAAGCCAGGGTGTCGCGAGCCATCTCCATGCGTTCGTAGACAACGGAATCGGCAAGCGCAGCAAAATCGGCTTTCCAGATCTGCACGGAATCGACAGCGACGAGGCGTTGCAGGCTGTCTTGCTGGACGGATTCCAGCATCAGTGCCCGGATCATGAGCGTGTCTATTTCGGCCCCTGTTGAATCCTGCCGGAGTTGCACGAGCAGCGGCTGTCCTTCGACCTGACTTCTACCGGCACGATCATCGTTGTAGGCGTATTGCCCAAACAGCAGCGTGCGGATGGTAGAATCAGCGTCTGCGTCGTCCGCTCCGCCGATGCGCTCAATAAAAACGTTGCTGCGGGCAATCGACACCTCTGTCTCACGGAAATATGTCAGCGAATCGGACTCCAGATGCGTGCGATCCGCATTGAGCCTGACGTTGCCGTCCAGTTCGGCACGCTTCTCGTCCGACCAGTAGGTGCCGCGCTCGCTCGTCACCTCGGAGGTGCTATCCACCAGCGTCAACCCTTCTTCAAAGCGGGCGCGTTTCTCACGGGAAAAATAGCTCCCTGATGGAGCCCGCACCTCGACTTCGCCATCGGTGAGCAGCACATTGCCACGGGCGCGACCGATCTTGGTGCGGCGGTCGTAATAGACGGTATCAGCCCGGAGCGAGTCGCCCCGTTCGACGATTAGGACATTACCGCTGAAGACATACGTCTGTCCATTGACATAGCGGATGGCGCGTTGCGAGCGGAGCATCGTGCTGTCTTGCCGCACGAATACGTGGCCCATCAGATCCTGAATCTCCTCACCGTTTTCCGTCCGCACCGTCAGCGAGTCAGCCGAGACATCGGCCTGATTGGAGCGCGTCGTATCCGATTCTACCTGCGCCTGCACCGTCCTTGCACTGATGGCAACGACAACAAACAGCAGGCAAAACCACGCTAACCTGCTCCTCATTCGTCGTCCTCCAGCATCACCTGCGCGGTCACCCGGCTGATGCGGTAGGTAGCGAGGTCTTCCTCGGCGACGAGGCCGTAGCCCTGCATCCGCTGCGTCTCGGTGGTGATGCTGACGAAGCCCGGCGTGCGCACCTCCCGCTCGGCTTCATTCCAGACGAGATGCTCACTCTCCAAGCGTTTGCCTTCTTTCGTGACGACGATAACTTCGCCACGCGCCTCGAAGCGCTGCTCCTGGTCGAAATACAACATCCGATCGGCGGTGACGGTGGCGGACGAGTCGCCGCTGGCATCGAAGAGGTGAGCGATGACACGTGAGGCAAGACTGTCGGGGTGGCTCCGCAAGAGCATATACGTGCTATCCTCGCGCTCGTACCGCGCCATGTAGTCGGCGATGAGTTCCATCCGGTTGCGGCTCGCCTCGGCTCCCTGCGGCACGTCTGTCACGAAAATGTGAGCGTCCCAGCTTTCCTGATCCGGTTCCCCTTCGGCCCGCACCGTGTCCAGCGATGCCGCCTCGCCCGCACGGTATTCGCATCCTGCACCCATCAGCAGAACGCAGGAAACCAGCGCTATGAGGCGAATTGAAAGCATTGGGGTAGTACGTTGCGGCTTCTCAACGGTTCGTAAAGCTGAAACACAGGTTGTCAGACTTCCACTTCTTCACCGGGCAGCGCCACACCCCAGGCTGTGTCTACCGCATCGCCGCATCCAGCCAGCCACTCGGCAAATTCGGTGCAGACCTGCTCCAACTGCTGCGTCGTCACCGCTGCAAGCGGCGTGTAGATGCAGGCGGCGATGTTGTGTGTGGCGTCGGTCGTCTTGGTGGCGAGGCTGTCCTTGACCGGGTTGATGATCGGCTCGCCGTCTGCGCTCGTCGTCTCGTCCACGCGGCAGCCCACCACGAGGTCGTGCAGTTTGATCGTCTGCCCCCCTGCGTTGAACAGATAGGTTTCATCTTCCCGCCCCAGCCGAAAGCAAAACCGCATCGTCTCGGCAAGGTCGAGGTCCCACAGCGAGACAGGCAAGAGCGTTTTCAGGCTGATATAATTGCAAATATCGACGGGCGCGTTGATACGTGGGAAATGCCGCTTTGAATCGTGAGCGGCACGGACGAGGTATTCGCTGGCGGGTTTACCGCGCCCGGTGGGCTTGTAGCTCCCGTTGCGGAGCATATTGCGGGCAGCCCCCCGAAGAGCGTCTTCGGCGTCGGTGAGCGGCTCTCTTCGCGCCGCAAGCAGCGCCGCCAACTGCACCTCGAAGCCGAGCGGCATCTGTTCTACCTCGATCCCCTCGGCCCGCACGATGCCGAGC
>DATGCC010000598.1:0-5698 GCA_035312345.1 Rhodothermales bacterium | reverse complement strand
ATCCATCGCCGAAGCCAGCGCGATGATGCCCGGCGCGTCAATGCCGTCGTCGTTGCTGACCAAAATGAGCGGACGTTGCGCCGCGCCGTTGACTGCTGTTTCCGGTGATTCTGACATGGTGCGTGTTTCGTAATGCGTGTTTCGTGAACGTGCTTCGCAGAGACCAAGTCTTAAACACGAAACACGTTTCACGTTCAATAACTCTCTCCTTCGCTGGGGAACTGACGGGTACGTACATCCTGAATGTAGGCATGGACGGCCTCGGTCATGGTCTGCGCCAACTCAGCGTAGTGACGGACAAAGCGCGGATTGAAATCCGTAGTGAGGCCGAGCGCGTCGTGGGTGACGAGCACCTGGCCATCGCAGGCCGAACCGGCCCCGATGCCAATGGTCGGGATGTTGACCGAGCGGCTGACATCTTCGGCGAGGTCGGCGGGGATCTTTTCGAGCACGACGGCAAAGCAGCCAGCCTGTTCGAGCAGCACGATGTCGCGGCGTAGCTGGTCGGCTTCTTCTTCTTCACGGGCGCGCACCTTGTAGGTGCCGAAGCGGTAGATGCTCTGCGGCGTCAGTCCCAGGTGCCCCATCACTGGAATGCCCGCCTGGATGATGCGCTCGACGGCTTCTATGACCGTCTCTCCTCCTTCCATTTTGATGGCGTGCGCCCCCGTTTCCTTCATCACGCGGATGGACGAAACCAGCGCCTCTTTCGAGTTGCCCTGATAGGAGCCGAACGGCAGATCCACCACCACCAGCGCCCGCTGCACCGCTCGCACCACACACTGTGCATGATAAATCATGTGGTCGAGCGTGATGGGCAACGTCGTCTCGTGCCCGGCCATGACGTTCGAGGCCGAGTCGCCCACGAGCAACACATCGACGCCTGCCTTGTCCAGAATGCGGGCCGAGGTATAATCGTACGCCGTCAGCATCGCGATGGGCGTTGCGGTCGTCTTCATCTCTTGCAGCGTCTGCGTCGTTACCCGCTTGACGTTGTTGGCGACGATAGAAACGGTCTCTGTGCTCATAGCTCCCAGGCTCCGCATAATGAGTAGATCCGGCTCGTAGGCTCTGTGTCGAATATACGCACCGAGCCCGCGTGCGTTCGTGCAAGACCTGCAATAAAAAGCGGACCCCCATGCTATCTGCACAGGGGTCCGCCTGGAAACTTGGTTATAGGGAAGTCAATGCTCCTTTCCCAAGGTCTCATTCACCTTAGTTCGATGCCTGATCGCCTACATCAAGGCCCAGCCGACGGGCCACATCCGTTGTGATGTCCGTAATCTTGTCTTCGTTGACGTAGAGGATAATCGGCTGGGACGGTCCGGCCTGGCTCCGTAGCACAATGTCAAGCCCCTTTTCCTGCGCCACGGCCCGGATCGCCGCGTCCACTTTGTTAAAGATGGGACCCATCAATTCGACTTCGCGATTGGAGAGCGCTTCGTCTTTCTGGGCCGCCCGCTGCTGCAGATCTTGCTGTGCCGCCATGAGTTCCTGCTCGCGTTCCTGTCGTTTCTCTTCCGAAAGCAGCGCCTGCTGCTTCTGATAGCGCTCAACCTGCGCCTGATAATCGGTATAGGCCGTCTGCAATTCCGACTGGCTGCCCTGGTACTCCTGCTGCAATGTCTGCTGGACGGTCTGGTACTCCGGCATGTTGAGGATGAGCACCTCGTGATCGGTATACCCAACCTTGAGGCTCTGCGCCTGCACGGCCATGGTCGGCAAGAGCAACAACCCCAGCATGGCGAGGCCAAAGATTCGCTTGATCATATCTAGATACGCTTGTTTCTGAATGGGTTAGGTGATGGTCGTGCCCGGTGCCATCTAGCGTCCGGGGCTACGTCCTGTACTCTCAATCTCAATGCCAAGTTCTTCGAGCACCTGATCGCTCAGGTCATACTCGTCGCGGGCATAGAGGAAAAGCACGTCGCCGCTCTTGTCGAAGACGTAGTCGTAGCCCTCGGTGGTCGCCACTTCTTCGATCACAGCCAGTACGCGTTCCTGCAAGGGCTTGAGCAGTTGCTCCTGCTGCCTGAACATCTCGCCTTCTGGCCCGAAATACTGCATGCGCTGCCGTTCCAGTTCTTCTTCGGCCCGTACGATCTCGTCGCGCTTGCGCTGGCGCTCTTCCTGCGTATAAAGCAATTCACGAGCCTGATACTCCTGGAACATCTCGTCCACCTCGCGCTGCTGCGTCTCCAGTTCGGTCTGCCACTCCTGCGCCATGCGGTCGAGCTGTTGCTGCATGGTAGCAAACTCTGGCAATTTGCTGAAGATGTACTCTGAGTCGACGTAGGCCAACTTTTGCTGGGCCATCGCCGCCGAAGACAGCAGGATGCCCACGCAAGCTACTAAGGGCAGGATTAAAAAAAGCTTCTTCATGGTTTTTTTTCAATTTAGTACGTCGGTCGTTGCTCCTACGCTGCCTCGATTGTCTAGTTCTTCGGACAGTCTTGTGTACGAGACTAAGAGCCTACGATGCTTAGATTCATAGATTCATAGTTTCCAAGACTCCTGCTATTGCCCAAAGCCCTGGCCGATGGTAAACTGAAAGAGCCAGCGTTTCGAGCCGTTATGGTTGTTGTTGATCGGTTCGAAGGGGTCGAAGTTGTAGCCGTACGTCAACTCCAGCATGCCCAGGATGGGTAGGAAAAGCCGGGTGCCGACGCCCGCCGAGCGGAAAAGCTGCGTCGGATTGTACGTGTTGAACTTGTCCCATGTGTTGGCCGCTTCCACGAACAGATACGGCGCGGCCTGCAACTGCGGCGACTGCACCGCCAACCAGCGTAACTCGCCTGTGTACTTGTTCAAGATCCGCCCGCCTACAGCGTTGCCATTGCGGCGGGGACCAATGACCCGTGCCGGGTAGCCACGCCCGTAGATGAGATCTTTACCAAAGTTATCTTGTCGATTACTCTGCGCGTCGAATGGTGACCCTCCCACCAAAAAGCGCTGAAATAGCACATCCTCACCGGTAAGGGTGCCAATGTACCCATAATCGGTCGTTACCCCGAGGGTCAGCTTCCGCATCAGCGGCACATTCCAGTTCGTCTTAAAACGCCATTTATGGTACTGGATAAAGTTGCCAAGGGGCGGAGCCACCTCAACGGACAGGCTAACATCAGAACCTTCGGTCGGGAAAATGGGATGGTTGAGCGAGCTTCGGGAAATACCCTGCCGCACCGTGATCTCATTACTCTGACCTAACGGCAACGAGGTCGTCAGGCTGTCGTTGCTGTAGAACTGATAGCCGAGCGAGGTTGAATAGGTAAACTTGTCATCCGGCCATTTCAGGCGGCGCTGGTGAAAGACCCGTATCGCAGAACTGATAAAACTGCCATTATTGTTCGACCTCGACCGAGAAAGGTAATAGGACCCTCCACCAAAGCGGGTATGCGAAACGCTGAACCCGACCGGCGTAGGCTTACCTCGGAACCACGGCTCCGTAAAGCTCAGCGAATAGCTCTGATACTGCGTGCCGTTCGTTTGCAGGCTGAGGGAAAGCTGCTGCCCGTCTCCGCTGGGCAAGGGCTTCCAGGCTCCTTTTTCAAAAACGTCGCTGATAGCGAAGTTGTTGAAGCCAAAGCGCAGCATCAACACCAGCCCAAATTGTCCATACGTCCCCGACAGTTCCAACTGGTCGCTACCCACTTCATCGAAGCGGTACGTCAGGTCAACTTCTTTGTCTTCCTGGTCGATGGAAACGTTGGGACCGGCGGCCAGCGATTCCTGGTCGAAATAATTAAGCTGAGAGAGCCGCCGCATGCTTTCCTGGATGGCATCGCGGCTGAAGGTCTCGCCCGGCATCGTGTAGAGTTCCCGACGAATGACGTGTTCTTTCGTCTTCGAGTTGCCTTTGATGTCGATCTCGCCGAACTGAAAAACCTCGCCCTCCGAAAGGTCGAAAATAAGATCCAGCGAGTCGCCTTCTAGCACGCGCACCTCAGGCTCCACACGAAAGAGCATGTAGCCCCGGTTCATGTACAGGCTCGACACATCGCTGCTGTTGCGGTTGGCGTAGAGGTTCTCTTGCAAGCGGCTTTCGTTATACACATCGCCTTCCTCCAGGCCCAGCGCCATGCTCAACGTCTCGTCCGTATACACCGTGTTGCCTTCCCAATCGATGTCGCGGATGTGGTACTGCGGTCCTTCGTGGACTTCTACTTCTACAATCACACCCGGCTCGTCGGTGGTGTCGAGATAAACCGAGTCGCGCACGATGCGGGCATCGTAGTAGCCCTTGTCGCGGTAGTACTGAATGATGAGATCTTTGTCTGTCTCGTAGGCGCTCTTGTCGAAGGTGGCGCTGCTCCAGAACCGCCACCAGCGGTCCTCCTTCGTCTCGTCCATTTGCTTGCGGAGCTTCCGGCTAGAGATGTCCTGGCTGCCCATCACACGGATGTCCTCAACCTCTACCTTCGGCCCGCGATCCACGGCAAATTCCAGCTTGAGCGCGTTTTCGGGCGTCACTTCACGCTTCACCTCTACCTCGGTCAGCATAAAGCCTTTCTCTTCAAAATAGCTCTTGATGGCCTGCTTCGACCGTTCCAGATCCGACGGACGCACGCGGCTGCCTTTGAAGAGCGGGATCTCTTTCTGTAATTCTTTCCGGTGCTTCTTCTTGATTCCCGTGAACGAATAGTCGGCCAGCTGCGGCTCTTCGGTAACCTGGATCGCAAGAAAAACCCCATCACCCGCCCGGCGCTCTTCTACGATCTTGACATCCGAAAAAACGCGCAGCCTGTAGATGTTGCGGATGGCGTCGGCGATAGCCTGGTCACCCGGCAACGTCAGTCGCTGTCCAACGGTAAGGCCGCTGCTCTGCAAAACAAAGGCGCGCATGCTCTCTTCCTCCACGCCCTCCACCGAAATACCCAGCAACTCGACAGGACGGGGCGCTTGCGCAAACAGTCCGCTCCCCTGCGAGGAGGTCGGCTGTACGGACTGCGCTGCTACCGGCTGAACCAGCCATGCAGCGAGCAAACACACGAAAAGGAAGCGATAACGCATAAATCCAGGTCTGGCAAATTCCAAATTCACAACGGGGTACCGGCAAGCTTTCGTAAAACAAGAAGCCACCAGCATAGTTTCGCCCTCTCTAACGCAAGAAGTGGCGGTTTTATTATCAACGTAGTGCGAAATCTGGGCGGCCTGCTGTTTTTATTGGTGGATCGTAGATAGTCGATGGTGGATGGTTATTGCAACCGTAATTGTTCCTATCCTTTGACCCGTCCAAAGCGGCGCTCGCGGTTCTGGAAGGCACGGACGGCCTCGTACAACTGATCTCGGCGAAAAGCGGGCCAGAAGTCCTCGGTGATGAACATCTCAGTATAGGCGAGTTGCCAGAGAAGAAAGTTCGACACGCGGTATTCGCCGCCGGTGCGGATGAGTAAATCGGGATCGGGCAACGCGCTTGCATTCAACGCCTGCGCCACCACCGTTTCGTCGATAGCGTCGGGGTCAAGGTCGCCTTGCTGAACACGGCGGGCGAGCGTACGAACGGCTTCGGTAATTTCCCAACGCCCGCTGTACGAGAGCGCCAAAACTAGCGTCATGCGCGTATTATCGGCGGTGGCATCGAGGGCGTCTTGCAGTTCAGCACGGGCTTTCTTCGGCAACTTGTCGAGGTTGCCGATAGCCTGGAGCCGGATGTTGTTGTCGTCCAGCGTCTTGCGCTCGCGTCGGATGGTGTGAATGA
>DATGCC010000597.1:0-8911 GCA_035312345.1 Rhodothermales bacterium | reverse complement strand
ATCGTGGTGTACGAGGGCGACCTGTTGCCGGAGCCGTTCCGCGGCGAGATGATCCACGCCGACGCCGGCCCAAACGTCGTCCGCAGCTACCCGGTCGAGCCTGACGGTGCCGGCTACACGGCCGAGATGGTCAATGTGGTTGAGAGCGAGCGTGACCCATGGTTCCGCCCCTCGGATGTGACGGTGGCCCCGGACGGCTCTCTCTTCATCGCCGACTGGTACGACCCCGGCGTGGGTGGCCACCAGGTCGGCGACCTCGAACGCGGCCGCATCTTTCGCATTGCTCCCGAGGGCACGGGGTACACGCCGCCGCCGCCCGATGTCTCGACGCCGGCCACGGCCGCCGAAGCCCTTGCCAGCCCGAACATGGCGACGCGCTACCTCGCCTGGCATGCACTCC
The DNA here is from genome assembly GCA_035312345.1 of Rhodothermales bacterium. Taxonomy (GTDB): domain Bacteria; phylum Bacteroidota; class Rhodothermia; order Rhodothermales; family DATGCC01; genus DATGCC01. The sequence goes on along the minus strand of DATGCC010000597.1, from coordinate 8,511 downwards.
GCGACCTGGGTCCGCGCGCCGAGCGAGCGCTCCAGGCGGTATGGAACGAATCCGGCCGACCGGAGATGCGAGCACGGGCCCTGTGGCTGCTCACGAAGCTTCCCAACGGCACCGTCTACCTCGACCAGGCGCTGCAGGACGACGATCCGAACCTCCGCATCACCGCGCTCCGGGCCGCCCGGCAGCGGGAGGGCGTGGACGTTCTCTCCTACGTGCGGCAGCTGGCCAGTGACCCCTCAGCAGCCGTCCGCCGCGAGGCGGCCATCGCCCTTCGTCATCACCCGGCACCCGAGGCTTCGGCGCTGTGGGCCGACCTGGCCGCGCAATACGATGGGGAGGACCGCTGGTACCTCGAAGCACTCGGCATCGCCGCGGATCGGCAGTGGACGCGGTTCTTCGACGCCTACCTCGACGGCGTCGGCGACCCGCTCGCCTCTGCTGCCGGCCGCGACATGGTATGGCGCGCCCGTACGGAGGCGGCCCTCCCACTCCTCGCCGACTTGAGCGCGGATGCCGAGCAGCCACTCGAGAGTCGCCTCCGCTACTTCCGCGCGTTCGACTTCCATGCCCCGAGCGAGGCCAAGCGCACGATCGTCGTGGACCTGCTCCGGCAGCATGCAGATGATGCCGACGTGCGCCGCTTGCTCCTGGCCCGTCTGGACGCCAAGGACCTGGACGCCGCGCCTGAGGTAGAGGCGCTGGTGCGACGGACCCTCGCCGACGTGGAGGGAACCGACGAGTTCTTCCGCCTGCTGGGTCGCTACCAACTCGAAGGCTACGAGGATACCCTGTACGAGATGGCGCTTGCGGGTGAGGAGCAAGCCACACAGGCCGCTCGCCTGCTCGTAACGCTCGATGGGTTGAATCGGCTGGAGGAAGCGGTACGCAGCGGGAAAGGCGGCGTGCGTGCCGTCGCGGCCATCGCGGCCGTGGGCAACGCCGAGGCAACCACCTTTCTGAAAGAGGTGATGCTCAGCGAAACATATCCGCACGACGTCCGCGAGGCCGCAGTGCGGGGCTGGGGAAGCGGCTGGGAAGGCGAGCCGCGCCTGCTGGAGGTGATTGAGGCAGGGGGGCTGCCACCAAGCTTGCTGCGTGCGGCAGGAGAAACCCTCAGCGAGGCGTGGCGGGTGCCCTACCGCGAAGCAGGCGAGGCCCTCCTCGAGCGCGCCAGTCGCTCGTCCTCGAACGCGGTGCCCCCGGCCGGCACACCTACGTCTGGCAGCAAGGCACCTACGGAGCGCATCGCGACCGTACCGGCCCTGCCCAACGTGCGTCAACTGGTCGACCAGTCAGGTGACGTCGAGCGCGGCGCTGTCCTCTTCACGCGGGTATGCGCCTCGTGTCACGTCGTCGACGGCAATGGCATCGACTTTGGCCCGTCGCTTAGCGAGATCGGCGACAAGCTGCCGAAGGAGGCGCTGTACGAGTCGATCCTCCAGCCCAGCAAAGGCATCAGCTTCGGCTACGAAGGCGTCATGATCGAGACGAGGGACGGTGCTCACCTCGTCGGCTTCATCGCCTCCGAGACGGAGACCGACCTTACCCTCCGCATGCCAGGCGGCGTGGACCGCGTCATCAGCGTATCTAACATCGCCGCACGGGAGCCGCTCGATACTTCGCTCATGCCCGCCGGTCTCCACCGCTCCATAAGTGAGCAGGAACTGATCGACCTCGTCGAGTACCTGAGTTCGCTGAAGAAATAACGTTCATGCGTCAACAGTGCATGCTGCCGGCGACGATGATAGGGCGGCTTCCGCTTTCGTCTCAGCGACGCCCACGTTGCGGAGTGGCAATGAAGGTCAGCGTCTCATTGGTTTCCTGGTCACGAGATGCGCCCGTGATGACCCCACGGTTGTTGATATGGCCTGCATAAAGAAGGGTGCCGTCGTAATCCGGTGCAAGGTCATTGAGATTCGTCATGACACCGCGCTCCCACAGGACAGCGCGGTCGCCTTCCGGGCCACGGGACAGTCCCACCACTTGGCGATGTTCGTTGATTCCCAGCGCCTGACTGGTTGCATCGCCTTCGAGCACGCCCAGATCTTTGATACCACCGTGCCTGGTCCAGAGGAAAGCGTGAATGCCGAAGGCATCGCCGGGAACGCCTGCCGGGTTGCCGAAACCGACGATATCACCCCGGTTGTTGATGTCCATCGGCGTATGCCATGCCTTCCCTCCGAGGTTGCCGATGTCGATGGCCGTGCCATCACGTTCCCACAGCACCGCGTTCCGGGCACTGAACCCTCCGACAGCGTTGGAGCAGTCACCTGAGATCCCGACGACCTGTCCCCGGTCATTGATCGCAGTGCCGGACGATGTCGAGTCACCAGAGAGCGGAGAGAGTTCTTTCATTGTGCTAGTTCTGGTATCCCATAGGACCCCGCGAAACTGGTGAACCACAGGCGAATTACACGTCGGGTCTTCAACGCCATTTTCTGCCCATCCAACCACCTGACCGCGATTGTTGACGCCCGTGGCGAATCCATTGGTTCCACCTGGCCAGGTGGGCAGTTTTGTCATCACCCCGTCTTGCCACACAAACCCGACACACTGATGGCCGGTAGACGACGGAAAGAAAAACCGGCAGGCCCAGTTCTCTCCGCCCAAAGCAGGCGTTTCGGAGATCCCTACGATCATGCCTTTGTCATTCTGGCCAGGCCAGGCCACGCTGCTGTTGGGCCCACCGAGTGTGCCCAGATCGACCAGCACTCCGTTCCTCCACAGCGCGGCGTGTGCATGGTCGTCTCCCGGTAAATTAGAAGAGCCCACCACCCGGCCCTGGTTGTCGAGGCCATTTCCTGCGCTTGCTGTTCCACCAAGGGAAGCGGAGAAGGTGGTTATATCGTAAAAAGTCTTTGCTTCCTTTTTGGACAAGGCAACATCATCTTCGTTGCCAACACTATCCTTGTCGGTGCTCAGGGGATTGGATTGCTCCGTGCAGGCGGCCATTCCTACAACAATAGCCACCAATACAAACAAAAAAAGCGATCTCATAAGGTCCTCCAGTTAGCTCATTGATAGAAACCCATGGGCGGGGCAATACCTCGAAGGTTCCCGTGCCCATTCGCCAACGTCGCGGATGCCGGTGAGGGACAACCAACGTTGGTCGATCAGGGTAGAGACGCCTCGAATCTCGACCATCAATCGGGTTTTATCTCGCTAGATTCGGACATGTTTTTCCTTTTGCATGGAGAACAAAGTGCCCTTTTTTACGAGCCGTGCAAACAAAGAAACTCGTTGCTTTTCCCTTTTGCTGAGGGCAGGCTTAGAGGAGTATTGCTTCAATCAGGAGAAAACAGGGAAGAGCGGGGGCTGCAATTGCGGCGTGCATACAGCCCGTAATAGTCCCAGAGGTCAATGGAGCGAGCCATCGTCGCGGTCTGTTTGCTACGGCGAGTTGAGAACTGCCGCCCGGCGATGACATTGTTTGAGCACCTCGACTAACTCTTCCACCCGTACCGGTTTTGACGCGAAATCATCCATTCCGGCTTCTTTGCACTGCCGACGATCTTCCTCCAGTACCGCCGCTGTCATCGCCACCACACGCGGACGCTCCTGCTCGCCCCACCTCGCTACCAGCCGACGTGTTGCCTCCAGTCCGTCCATCTCGGGCATGTGCATGTCCATCAACACCACATCGTAGGATCGCTTGCTGAGCGCTTCTAGCACCTCTAGCCCGTTCGCTACGATGTCGGCCCGGTAGCCCAGCCGTTCCAATACTTTCGCGATCACCTTCTGGTTAACGAGGTTGTCTTCGGCTACCAGAATCTGCAAGGAATGGTCCTGGGCGAGGTTGGCCTCGAAAGTGGTCGCTTGGGTCGCAGGCTCCAGCGAGGCGGCCTGCTCGCTGAGGATCTGCACCAGCACGTTGTACAGGCTCGATTGCTTTATCGGTTTGGACAGGCTTCCCGAGAGTATGACATCTTCAATGGAGGGCTGGCTGCCCAACGAGGAAAGCATCACTAGCGGCAGCGCTTGCCTGCTGCGCCACTGACGCAGTTCACGGGCGAGCATCAGCCCATCCATCTCGGGCATTTGCATGTCGATCACGGCTAGATCGAACAGGTCCCCGCCCTCGACCAAAGCCAGTGCCTCGCGGCCCGAGGCGACCGCCACAGCTTCCATGCCCCAGGCTTCGGTTTGTAGCTGTATCAGGTGCCGGTTCGTCGCATTGTCATCGACGACGAGCAGCCGTTGGCCTGCGAGGCCAGGCTGTACCCCACGTAGCGAGCGGCGTAGCCGGGTCGCCGGAGCTGCCTGTGCCCGGATCGCAAAATGGAAGGTTGAGCCTGCGCCCGGCTCGCTCTCGACCCAGATACGTCCGCCCATCAGCTAGGCAAGACGTTGTATGAGGTGCGTGAGGATCTCTTCCGAGTGTATTCGCGAACTGAACTTCGAGTGCTTCGCATTCCTGCTTTACAGCCTGCCTAAGCGAAAGTCCTAATACCGATTTCAAGTGGTACTGTCGGTATAGCTGCTTGTGATGCGTGAGCCGAGCGAAGCGACACACGTAGTAAACGTGATACGTGAGGGCGCTTCGTGTGGTCATTTGGAGCACCTTCACGTTTTACGTTTCACGCCGTTCTATCCCGACATGATGAACCGAAATCGGTATAAGTATAATGCATGATGAAAAGAATAGGTGAGTAGATTGAGAGATGGCTGATCGTTTCCATGTCCGAATCCGGCGAGACAAGAGGTCTGCGTACCTTTAGATTCACATCATGGTTGTCCGGTATTTGAAGTCGCGCGTAGCATTCGTGTACGGTCCTACTCACGAATTGAACGTCTCCATGATCACGCAACAGACGCTAGATCGGGACATCTGCATCCGGGCGCTGAATGCGCGCGATCCTCATTTCGACGGCATCTTCTTCGTCGGCATCGCCACGACGGGGATCTATTGCCGGCCGATCTGCCCATCGCGCCGGGCACACGACAAGAACCGCCGGTTCTTCGATTCTGCTGCTGCGGCCGAGCGTGCGGGGTTTCGTCCCTGTCTGCGCTGCCGACCAGAGTTGGCCCCAGGGCGTGCGCCGTCCGATGCTGTTTCTCGCCTTGCGCGGGCCGCCGTACAGCGCATCAGCGCCGGAGCGCTCAACGACCGGAGCGTGCCGCAACTTGCACAAGAGTTTGACGTGAGCGAGCGACACCTGCGGCGCGTGTTGCAGCGCGAGATCGGCGTCTCGCCCGTTGAACTCGCGCAGACCCACCGGCTGTTGCTGGCCAAGCGGCTGCTCGCAGACACCACCCTGCCCATCACACAAGTCGCCTACGCCAGCGGCTTCGGCAGCCTGCGCCGGTTCAACGCCGTCTTTCGCAAGCGATACGACATGACCCCGAGCGCCCTCCGGCATGATGCCGATTCGACCCCAGATTCGGCGTCTGCATCAGGTTGCGAAACGACCTCGGGATCGGCGGAGGACTTCGTGCGACTCACGCTCGCTTACCGCACCCCGCTGGCCTGGGATGTACTGGTCGCCCTCCTCCAGAAGAACCTCCTACCGGGCGTTGAGGTTGTGCAGGGCACCCGCTACGGCCGGACAGTCGAAGTCGACGGACGGAGCGGCGTCGTTTTCGTAGAGGATACCGCGTCGAACACGCATGTGAATGTCGATGTCTCGCTCTCGCTGCTGCCTGTACTCATGCCCGTGCTGGCCCGGCTGCGGCAACTCTTCGACCTGGACGCCCAGCCCGCCGCGGTCGATACGTGCCTGGAGCGCGGCGGGCTCCGCCAGCTCGTCAGGCAGCGCCCCGGCCTGCGGATTCCCGGTACCTTCGACGGCTTCGAACTCGCCTTGCGTGTCCTCCTGCTCCGTTGTGGGCACCCCTGGGAGATTACAAATGAGCTTGCCAGGCGGATTGTCTGTGCTCTCGGTGAACCGCTCAAGACAGGTTGTTCGTCGCTGGGGCGGCTCGCACCACGGGCCGAACGTGTAGCCGAGGCGGGAGCCAGGCGGCTTGAGGCCTTTGGGGTGCCACCGCGACGCGCCCACACTATCGCGGAAGTCGCACGCAAGGTTGCCGATGGAGCCCTCCGGCTGGAGCCGGGGTGCGATGTAGCCGCGACACGTCAGGCACTGCTGGTCATCGACGGCCTCGACGACCGGCTCGTGTCGTTGATCGAGATGCGCGCGCTGTGCTGGCCGGATGCTTTTCCTGCCACCGATCGTGCGCTGCAACGCGTGGCGGGGGCGTCAGACCCCCACTCGCTCCGCAAGCAAGCGGAGCGCTGGCGTCCCTGGCGCGCGTACGCGGCCCTCCACCTCTGGCTTCAGGACAACGCCTAATGGACCTCTTCTCGTGCCAACGGGATACTTAAGATCAGGATGACTGAACATGAGCAAAGTGGTACTCGATATCACCGGTTCTCTTGACGGCTTTATTGCACCACCAAACGAGGATGTCTCGCGTCTCCACGCGTGGCTCTTCAAGGGCGATACGCCGAGTAAATACGACGATATCTTCAACCTGTCCAAAGAGCGCGCGCAGGTATTTGACGAACTCGTCAGAACGACAGGGTCGATCATCACGGGGCGACGCACCTACGACTTAACAGGCGGCTGGGGGGGAGCATGCCTGTGAACGATAAGATGTTCGTCCTGTCACACGACACTCCAAAAGATATCCCGTAGGGCTCAACCTCGTTCACCTTTGTGATGGACGGGATAGAAAGTGCAGTACGGCAGGCAAAAGAAGCGGCTGGCGAGAAAAATGTATATCTCGTGGGTGGCGCGAACGTTGCGCAACAGGGCATCAAAGCAGGGCTGGTGGACGAGATGATGCTTCACGTGGTGCCGGTGCTCCTCGGTAAGGGGATCCGTTTGTTCGATAACCTGGGCCATGATGAAATTGAACTTGAGCAAACGAAGGTTGTCGAAGCTTCGGGGGGTACTCATCTTGGCTTTCAAATCATCCGACAGTAAGATTTCGGCAGGAGGGGCAATATCGTCAATAGTGAGCGTGCAGGTGGGTCAACCAAATCTACCGGGAAGGATGACGGGAGAGCTTTACTCCTATACGTACGTGTCTTTGGATGGCGTGATGTTAGCTCCCGAAACATGGACGTCCTCCTATTGGAGTGAGGAAATGGGTGAAGACCTTACTCAGCGCCTGAACGGCGCTGCCGCCATGGTACTGGGCCGCAAGACGTATGATGAGTTCGCGGAGTTCTGGCCACGACAAGGCAGCGATGTTCCCTTCGCTGACCTGAACAATCAGGTTCGTAAATTCGTGGTGTCCCGGACACTCACAGATGCAACCTGGCACAACAGCACCGTTGTTGATGCAGAAGCACTGGTGCACTTGAGGTCAGAAGGGGACCTTCATGTCACAGGGAGCCGGCAACTGGTTTTGTCACTGCTAGAAATGGGGCTCTTGGACGAGATCGTCCTCATGATGTGCCCCGTGGTACTCGGGGAAGGACAGCGCTTGTTTGAAGGCATTCATCATGTAGAGATGGAACGTTTAGACACGGTGCCGTTTCCGAAAGGGGTGCTTTGCTTGAAGCTGTGGCCTGTGTGAATGTCGCCAGACCTGACGTGAGTCCATAGCTAGTGTGCTGCCCACCGCAGTTGTACACTTGCTCCCCAGGTGATGAATCGTGCAGGACAGAAGACGTGATGCCACATAACAATAATGTCGCAAAAGGGGTAATCCCAATGAGGGTATTTGTCGCAGGTAGCACCGGTGCAGTCGGCCAGCGCCTGGTGCCGCTTCTGCTAAAGAGGGGCCACCAGGTGGGTGCACTCAGTCGAACGTCCCAGAAGGCTAAGCAACTTGAGGCGCTTGGAGCGAAGGCTGTCGTTGCTGACGCGTTCGATAAGGACGGGTTGACCACCGCTATCCAGCAAACGGAGCCTGAGGTCATCATCCATCAACTCACGGCCCTTAAAGGCGTCGCAAATTTCAAAAAGCTCGATGAGGAGATGGCGCTGACCAACCGCCTCCGCACCGAAGTCACCGACACCCTGCTGACGGCTGCGCGCCTGGTAGGAGCACGTCGCTTCATCACGCAGAGTTTCTGCGGCTGGCCGTTCGCGCGGGAAGGCGGGCCCATCAAAACCGAGCAGGATCCACTTGACCCCCATCCCCCTGCCCACTTCAGAAAGACCCTGGCCGCGATTCGCTACCTGGAAGGTGCGGTGAGTAAGGCTACTGACCTTGAGACTCTCGCCCTGCGCTATGGGTTCTTCTACGGGCCGGGGACAAGTATCGCTAAGCAGGGAGCAATTGTCGAACTCATTCGCAAGCGCCGGATCCCAATCGTCGGTGACGGTGCCGGCATATGGTCATTCATTCACATCCAGGATGTCGCTCAAGCGACAGTGGCAGCCGTGTCCCACGGCGCACCTGGCATCTATAACATCGTTGATGACGAACCGGCGGCTGTGTCAACCTGGCTGCCCTTTCTCGCAGACACAGTCGGCGCGAAGCCGCCATGGAGGGTACCGGTTTGGCTCGCCAGGCTGGTGATCGGCGAGGGTGGTGTTTCGATGATGACCAAGG
>DATGCC010000596.1:0-5936 GCA_035312345.1 Rhodothermales bacterium | reverse complement strand
GAAGGAGCCATCTACGCTGTCCTTGGCTCGCTGCTGGTGATTTTCATCTATATTCTGCTGCGCTTCGAGTGGCGCTTTGGCGTCGGGGCGGTGGCGGCGCTCTTCCACGATGTGACCATCACGCTCGGCCTCTTTGCGCTGCTGCATAACATCATGCCGTTCTCCCTCCAGATCGACCAGGCCATCATTGCGGCGTTCCTGACCATCGTCGGGTATTCGCTCAACGATACCGTGGTGGTCTTCGACCGCGTGCGTGAGTTTACCAACCTGTTCAAGACCGAAGCCTACGGAACGGTGGTCAACCGTTCCATCAACACTACCCTCAGCCGTACCATCATTACCTCGGGCACAACCTTGCTCGTGGTGGTGACGCTGTTTATATTCGGGGGAGAGGTGCTAAAAGGCTTTGCCTTTGCGCTGATCATTGGTGTTATTATCGGTACCTACTCGTCGGTTTTTGTGGCCTCGCCCATCGTGGTGGAACTGCAAAAACGCGCCGCAAGCAAATAAAGGATGAGAGTCTAGGAGGCTACACGCCTAAGAAGCTAAGCGCTACTTTTTCTTAGGCTCATAGTCTTGTAGTCTCTTAGACTCCATTTTCAACCCAAGCCTGGAGAATCACATGAACTACTCGGTAGATGAGCGCTACAATGCGGTCGTGATAACGCTGAAAGGCAACATCATGGGCGGGCCAGACGGCTCCAAACTGCACGACACGTTGCACGAACTGAAGGATCAGGGAAAGATGAACGTGGTGGTGGACCTCGCGAAGGTCAAGTTTATGAATTCGAGTGGCCTCGGCATGCTCATCAGTGGCATGACCACCATGCGCAACGCGGGCGGTGACCTCCGCCTTGCCAACGCTGCTGACCGGATCCAGTCGCTGCTGATCATCACGAAGCTCATCACGGTCTTCAAACACTACGACTCGGTGGAAGACGCGGCGGCGAGCTTCGAAGGCGATCCGCCCGCCAGCAACGAGTAAGCCAGTGCGCCGTTTTCGAAAGGGCTGGAGGTAGATCCTGCATTCGCCCTCGAAGAAGTGCGCCCGAACAAGCTACGCAGAAGGCGGCGGGGCACGCCCTCGCCGCCTTCCTTGTGTGGAGTAAGTTGAGGTAGCACCCGTTTGCCACGTATGTACTCGGGTAGGGATTGGACAGAGGTAGCGTCTTCAAAGCAACGTTATGCCCAATCAGACCGAGTGTGGCACGCTTCTTTATTTTAGCAGCACATTTAAAATAGATACGCATTATGGCCGTTACAGTGGTGATAGGCAGCCAGTGGGGCGACGAAGGCAAAGGCAAAATCGTCGATTTGCTGAGTGAAGAGGTGGATGTGGTAGCGCGCTACCAGGGTGGGGCCAATGCAGGCCACACTATCTGCTGGGATGATAAGACGTTTGTGTTGCACCTGGTGCCCAGTGGCATCTTTCACGAGGGCGTGACGTGTGTCATTGGCAACGGCGTGGTGATTGACCCCGTAGCGCTGATGGAGGAGATCCGCACCATTCGCGAGTTGGGGTATGAGGTGGAGGGACGGCTGTTCATCTCGCACAACGCCCACCTCATCATGCCGTACCACAAGAGGATCGAAGAAGCCCGCGAGCGAGCGCGGGACGCCGGAGCCATTGGCACCACCGGGCGCGGCATCGGGCCATCCTATGTCGATAAGTTTGCCCGCACCGGCATCCGCGTGGTGGATTTGCTGGACCGCGATGTGCTGCGGACGAAGTTGAAGCGATCCATCGAAGAGAAAAACGCGATTCTGAAAAGCATCTATGGCGCGGAAGAGTTGAACGTCGAAGCCATGATTGAGGAATACATCGAGTTCGATCAGCAAATCGATCCGTATGTGACCGACACGTCGCTGTATCTGAACACCGCGCTTTCCGAGGGCAAGCATGTGTTGGCCGAAGGGGCGCAGGGGTCGTTGCTTGATGTGGATTTTGGCACGTATCCCTTCGTCACCTCCAGCCATCCGACAGCGGGTGGGGCCTGTACCGGCCTCGGCATCCCGCCGACAGCGGTGGACCGCGTCATCGGCATCGTGAAGGCCTACAGCACCCGCGTGGGGAATGGCCCCTTCCCGACAGAACTGGAAGACGAAAACGGCCAGCGTCTCCGCGACATCGGCAACGAATACGGCGCGACGACCGGGCGGCCTCGCCGTTGCGGCTGGCTCGACCTCGTAGCCCTGCGCTACACGTCCATGATCAACGGCTTCACCGACCTCGCCATCACGAAGCTCGATGTGCTCACAGGTCTCGACGAACTCAAGGTTTGCACCGCCTACCGCTATGACGACAAAGAGATCACGCGCTTTCCGGCAGAGGTTCAGACGCTGGAGAAGATGGAGCCGGTCTACGAGACGCTGCCGGGCTGGTCAGAAGACATCACCGGCGCGAGCCAGTTTGCTGATTTGCCTGAAACGGCGCAGGACTACCTTCAGTACGTCGCCGATTTCATGGGCGTGGGCATCAGTATGATCTCGACCGGTCCCAAGCGCAGCCAGACCATCGCGCAGTGAACATCTAGGCGCAGTGAACATCTAGGCGCAGTGAACTATTTTGGACTTGGGATTTTAGAATTTGGAGTGTTGTTACTGGGAAGCCATTAGCTATCAGCCGTCAGCTATCAGTTTGGTTGCTGATGGTTTGTTAGTGCCCCATTCAAATCTCCAACCCTAAATCTAAAATCCGCATGAAGGCGTATCGCCTCTCCGTCAATCTCAAGCTCGGGCTGATTGTTTTTGCGGTGCTGATTGCGCTGGCGTCGCTGGCTTACACCAACTACCTCGTGGATCGGCTACGCGAGCGGGAGCAGGCCAGCGTGCGTATCTGGGCCGGGGCCTACCAGTACATCGGCAGTGTCAACTCGTACAACCCGTACCAGAACCAATTTCTGGAACTCGATCAATTTCTAGGGCAGCTTCAGGCCTTGGGCGATGCTGGCTCGGTGCAGATGCCCGATGCGAAGCAATTAGAGACTTTTCGCACAGCTGTAGCCTGGGCACAGACCATGCCCACCGACGATCAACTCAATTTCATCACCGACGAGATTCTGATTCCCAACGACTTCGGCGTGCCTGCCATCATCACCGATTCGACGGCGTCGGAGCCCGTCATCTGGCGCAATGTCTCGGTATCGGATACGTCGACCGCCGAGGAGGATAAGGCCAAACTGGTGCAGCGTGTGCGCGATATGCAAGACACGTATCCGCCTATCCCCATTGAGCTAGATCCGGAGGGGCAGAAGTTCAAGCAGTACGTGTTCTACGACGAGTCGGGGCTGGTCAAAGAACTGCGCATTTATCCGTACCTTCAGTTGCTGTTTGTGGGCCTGTTCATTCTGGTGGGCTATCTCGGCTTCTCCTACGTACGCCGTAGCGAGCAGAGCAGCCTGTGGGTGGGTATGGCACGAGAGGCAGCGCATCAACTCGGCACGCCCATTTCCAGCCTCATGGGCTGGCACGAACTGTTGCGGATGCAGGACCATCCATCCGAACAAGAGACGATGGCACTCGACGAGATCGAGAACGATATTGAGCGGCTGAACCGGGTGGCAAGCCGTTTCTCAGATATCGGCTCGATGCCCAAGATGGAGGTTTTGTCGGTCGCGTCGGTAATAGAAAACTCAACGGACTACATGCGCCGCCGCTTTCCACAGTATGGCAAGCAGGTGATGCTAGACGTAGAGGTGCCCGAGCCGCTTCGCGCACCGCTCAACGCTGAACTCTTCCAATGGGTCATCGAAAACCTGCTCAAAAACGCGCTCGATGCTATCGAGCAGGGCGAAGGCCACATCAAGGTGGCAGCGCATCGCGAAGGTCGGACCCTCATTATCGACGTGAGTGACAACGGCAAGGGCATCGACCGGCGGCAGTGGAAGAACGTCTTCCGACCCGGATACAGCACCAAAAAACGCGGCTGGGGCCTCGGCCTGAGTCTCGCCAAGCGTATCATCGAAGACTATCACGGCGGCTCGCTTTCACTGGCACAATCGAAGGTAGGGCAGGGCACGACGTTTCGTATCGAATTGCCCGTGGCTTGATGGTGCCTTAAGGCGCGTTGTGTTTGTGGACGATACAATCACCCTTGGTAGCGACGCCCCGGCGGGACGTCGCTACAGCACCGACAATAACATCCTTGATCCAATAAAACCCGTGAATCCTTTTCCCCGCATCGAAGTCGCCGTTTTAGCCGTGGCGCTGTTTTTTTTGATTGGTTGTATGGTACAGCGTCCGCCGATGCAGTTGGCGGCTGAAACGGCGGATCTACGCAGCATGCCGTATCCCGAGCGTGAATTCCGAGGCGTGTGGATCGCTACGGTGGCGAATATCGACTGGCCATCGCAGCCTGGCTTGCCGGTGGCACGGCAGCAGGCCGAACTCATCGCCTTGCTGGACCGGGCGGCTGCGCTCAATATGAACGCGGTCGTTTTCCAGGTGCGGCCCGCTGCTGATGCGCTGTATGCCTCGGCGCTGGAGCCGTGGTCGGAGTATCTGACGGGCGAGATGGGCAAAGCACCAGAGCCGTTTTACGATCCGCTGGCTTTTGCAGTGGAAGAAGCGCACCGGCGCGGGCTGGAACTCCATGCGTGGTTCAATCCTTACCGGGCACGGCATGTATCTATGAAATCGCCTGCTGCACCAAACCATGTTAGCCAGATCTATCCCGATGCCGTAAAGCATTATGGGCGTTATCTCTGGCTTGATCCAGGCGAGCAGGTTGCCGAAGAGCAGACCGTCCGTGTCATTCTGGATGTGGTGCAGCGCTACGACATCGATGGCGTCCACCTCGACGATTATTTCTATCCGTACAAAGAGAAAGACGCTGCCGGACGCATCCTCGATTTCCCCGACGAGGCAAGCTGGACACGGGCCGTAGCAGCAGGCGAAAGCCGCAGCCGCGACGACTGGCGGCGCGGCAATGTGGACCGGCTCATGGAACGACTCTACCGAGAGATCAAAGGGACGAAACCGTGGGTCAAGTTTGGCATCAGCCCGTTTGGCATCTGGCGGCCCGGTCATCCCGCACCCATCAAGGGCCTCGACGCATACGCTGAACTCTATGCTGATGCCCGCAAGTGGTTTGTCAACGGCTGGGTCGATTACTTCAGTCCGCAACTCTACTGGAAGATCGACGCGCCTGCGCAGAGTTATCCGGTGCTGCTCGCGTGGTGGCAGAAGCAGAACCGGATGGGGCGGCACCTGTGGCCGGGCAACTTTACCAGCCGCATCAACAGCACCGAAGGCCAGCGCTGGTCCGCCGACGAGATCGTCAACCAGATCCACCTGACGCGGAAGCAGGAAGGAGCCTCGGGCAACATCCATTTCAGCATGAAGGCGCTGATGGAAAACCGCGACGCCATCGGCGATCATCTTTCCGACAACCTCTACGCGCTCCCGGCACTCGTCCCTGCGTCGCCGTGGCTCAACCCGGTTCCACCGCCGCGACCCATGCTCAATCTGTATCACGATCCTGATGCTTTCAACACCACCATCGAGATGTCGCCTGTTGGAGACACGATGGCTGCACAATGGGTCGTCCGTGCCCGCTATGGCGAGACGTGGACGATGGACATCCTACCGGGCCAGCAGCAGGTATATACGTTTACCGGGAAGCCGGATGTCGTTGCCGTGTCGGTCGTGGATCGGGTGGGCAATGAAGGACCTGTCGGCATTGAAGTCACAGCAGAACAGCCATCGGTATCACCCACCGCACCGGGTCAGCAGAAGACCGGATGGTAGTTGTGTAAGCGGGCCTTTTGCAACAGGGCGTGGGGTTGGGCTGGCAACATGATACGTGTGCGGTTCGTTTCTTGGTGACTATTCACGCATGAGCACGCTCTGGATTTTAGCCTTATGATGACGGAACTCGGCGCGGTTTTTTTGATCGGCTTGCTGGGAAGTGCGCACTGTGCGGGCATGTGCGGCGG
>DATGCC010000595.1:0-4265 GCA_035312345.1 Rhodothermales bacterium | reverse complement strand
ATCGCCGATCCGACCTGGCGCTCTACAGTGCCGATGGCTTTCATCCCAGCCCGATGGGGTCGTATCTGGCGGCCCTCGTTATTTATGCCGGGTTGCTTGATGTGCCGCCCGGTGATGTGCCCACCACGCTTTCCTTGGCTGGCGATCAACAGGTCACCATACCCACGTCGGTAGCGCGTATTTTCAAGGAGGCGGCTGCCGAAGTGCTCGCTGCGCGAAATGGCCCGTAGCTTGATACAGGCCTGTTGTCTGGGCCATCTTTCACAGAGATGGGGGCTCTTCAGAGACACCGAAATGCCGAATGGTTTAGAGAGGCTACGCAAGATATGTTGACTGCCGACTAAACCCGCCGCAGCGTGTTAAAAGACAGCACTACGACTTGCTCAGGCCCGCGATGACACCCACTATCGCAGCGGCTCGGGCATGCACCTCAGTGAGCCCCGCTTCCTTCACCAACCGGCCTACATGATCTCCGCGGATGCGTCCACCGCCAAGCACGATAAGCTCGTCTCCACAGGTCTGCACAAGTTCCCGAAGAGTCGCTCTGCCCTGCCAGGCCGTGGCAGCACCCCCTGAGGTCAACACCCTGCTAACCCCTGCTTGGACCAAGATCTCTACTCCTCCCAGCGGGTCTTTGACGTGGTCGAATGCGCGGTGAAAAGTTACCGGCTGTCCCTTCGTAGCACTCACCAGTTCTGCCAGAGCCGCGTGATCAATTCGTCCTGTTCTATCCAGCACGCCTACCACGACCCCGTCAACACCGAGCGCAACCAGGGAAGCAACCTCTTCGATGAGGTTGCCAACCTCTGCCGGTTCCAGACAGAAGGTGTCTGCTCTTGGTCGAACCAACACGAAGACCGGGCCCGGCACAGCGGACAACGTCGCGGCTACATCATCCGTCTGCGGCGTGAGTCCTCCAACGTCCAGGGCTTGGCACAACTCAACGCGCCCTGCTCCCGCTGTGAAGCAGGCAACAGCCTCTTTGGCAGAGGTCACGCAAGCTTCAACGACGACGGATTCTAGGCTCATGACACATTGAATGATGATTGAGCGCAGCGCCCATGAGGGCAGAGCGGTGGGACGAGGAATCGGACGACCCAAGAGCTTAACGCTTTGGGTTGGCCTACAGCGTCAATGTTCTTGGCTATGTATGTCGCTGTATGTCGCTCTTATACGTCTTACCTTTTTTTCAACTCAATCAGCCAAGGGAGCGAGACACGTTCAGCGTCACAGCTGCGTGAATAAGAGCCCTCAATGCCTTCTCATCAATCTCTTCGCCCTCGTGGAAGTCGATGGCACGCCTGGTGTTGCCGTTGAGGCTGGAGTTGAAGAGGCCTGATGGGTCCTCAAGGGCGGCTCCATGGGCAAAGGTAATCTTCACCTTGTTCTTATACGTCTCGCCGGTGCAGATCAATCCGTCGTGAGACCACACCGGAACCCGCCACTTCCACTCCTCGATCACCTCGGGATCGGCTTGCTTGATCAGGGCGCGGAGCTGGGAGAGCATCTTGCCGCGCCAGTCGCCCAGTTCCGCGATTCTCGCATTGATGAGTTCGGCAGGAGATTGATCATTCTTAGAGTCGATCATCATCAGGTTGTTTTTCTTTGGGTGGTCGATAAAGGTGCTCGCCAATCTACACAGAGACGGCGTCAGCGTTGCGTCACAGGAGGCTATGTCTTTCTCTAGGTTCTGCTCGTATACAAGTGCGCTTTGCTCATATACAAGTAAGTCGCCGGGCCAATAAAAAGTAGGCGTACACTTGATGATCCAGGTATTCTGTTGTAACATACCTCTATCATCCAGGTATACTCCGTTATGCAAATGCTCACCCGTGAACTTGCCGGTGCCTCGGCCAAACCCATTATCCTTTCCATCCTTGCTTCGGGCGAGAGCTACGGCTATGCCATCCTCCAGCGAATCGAGGAACTCTCTGACGGAAAGCTTACCTGGGAGGACAGCACCCTATATCCTGTTCTGCACCGAATGGAAAACGAGGGGCTGTTGTCTTCGTCGTGGCGGCGGGCTGACAACGGGCGTCGGAGAAAGTACTATCGGCTCACAGCAAAAGGGCAGGAGGTACTGGAGACCGAGAAGCGGCAGTGGTTGCGCGTAGATGCCGTTCTGGCCCAACTCTGGGGGCTCCAGCCGCGCCTAACCTGAGCGCTATTAACCCACAAAATCCATATCCATGGCATTCGATTTAGAGAAAGCCATCGCTACCTGGCGTTGTCCTTTTAAGCACAACCGGGCCTTCTCCAGCGAAGACATAGAAGAGTTAGAGGGAAGCCTCCGCGATCGGGTCGCATCCCTTGTGGAGGAGGGGCTGTCTGAAGAAGCGGCTTTCCGGGAGGCGCTCAGGCGGATGGGCTCTTACGTCACCGCAGAGACCGAATATCGAAAGATCTATTGGGAAAAACTTCGGCAGCAGCGCCTGCTTTTATCCGAGCTAACGTGGAGGTTTTCGATGCTCATAAACTACTTGAAGATTGCCCTTCGCACCTTGAGCAAGCAGGTGGGCTATACCCTGCTCAATGTGACTGGCCTGGCCGTCGGGATTGCGTGTTGCTTGCTCATTGGGCTCTACGTGCGGCACGAGTGGAGCTATGATCGCTTCCATGAGAAGGCAGACCGGCTCTACCGGCTCACCTATGAGAACCGCATCGGGGCCGACTTGCCGCCCGCCACACCAGAGGAATACAAGGCCTGGGGCTCAGCCGCCATTGCGCCGCTTTTAGCAGCCGACTTCCCGGAAGTCGAGCAGGCTGTACGCCTTTCGGGGCGGCACAAGATTCTCCTAAGCCAGGGCGAGCATGCGTTTCAGGAAGAACATTACTTCTACGCCGACTCTACCTTCTTTGAGGTTTTCAGCTTTCCCCTACTTGAGGGCAACCCGGCGACCGCGCTCGTTCAGCCAAATAGCATCGTCCTCACCGAAACGGCGGCACAGCGCTACTTCGGTGATCAAGAAGCTTTTGGACAAACCCTACGTCTTGAGGACGAGATCCCGCTTACGGTCACAGGCGTCATGGCAGATGTGCCCGCTAACTCACATCTGGAGTTTGACATCTTGCTCTCGATGAGCACCTTCGAGAACTACGCGCGTGCAAATGGCCAGGCTTTCAAGTTTGACAACTGGGGCTACATCGACTTTTTCACGTATGTGTTGTTGCATGAGGGCACGTCTGCTGAGGCGTTTCAGGCCCAGTTGCCAGCCTTTGTGCAGCGCTACAACGGGGATGCCTTGCAGGATCCGCCGCAATCCTACACCCTCGCGTTGGAACCGATCACGGAGGCTTACCTCAGCCCTGTCAGCAGTTTTCAGCCGGGGCCAAAAGGAAATGAAGCAAGCCTGTATCTCTTCGTGGTTATCGCTGCGTTTATTCTTCTTATCGCCTGCATCAACTTTATGAACCTATCGACGGCCCATGCCACAAGCCGGGCGAAGGAGGTAGGCGTTCGTAAGACCGTAGGTGCGCGGCGTACGGGACTCGTTGGCCAGTTCCTCGCGGAAGCCATTCTCCTGGCAATGGTTGCTACAGGGGTTGCCGTGGTGCTGGCTCAGTTGACGCTGCCTCTTTTCCGTATGCTGGCGGACAAAGAGGTCTCCAGAGAGCTCCTCACAAGCTTGCCTGTTGTAGGAGTATTGCTCCTGGGTGCTCTTCTCGTTGGTGTGCTGGCAGGCAGCTACCCGGCCCTGGTGATTTCGGCTTTTCGGCCATCGCAGGTGCTCAAAGGCAACTTCGCCACCTCTAGCCGAGGCGTAGCCTTAAGAAAAGGGCTGGTTGTTTTTCAGTTTGCCGCAGCCGTCGTCCTTATTGTGGGTACCCTTGTCGTCCGGCAACAACTGCACTTCCTCCAGGAGCGTCCCCTTGGCTTTGATGATGCCCAGCAGCTTGTGCTGGATTTTGGAAGGGACGAAGCGGTGCGTTCCAATATCGAGGCCATCAAGGAAGAACTGGGTAGGCTGCCGGGGGTCCAGGAGGTAGCAGCTACGCGGAGCATACCAGGGGGCTACTATCCGCATGCTACGACCCGCGTTGAAGCACCTGATGGGACCATGAAGGAGGTGGTGCCTGGATTGTATGAGGTGGATACCGACTTTCTGCAACAGATAGATCTGGAGGCTGCCGCAGGGCGTCTCTTCAGTAATGCATTCACCACTGATGCCGCGGAAGCCTTGCTGTTGAATGAAGCGGCGGTGCACGACTTAGGGTATGCTGATGCGGCAGATGCTGTCGGCAAGCGTTTTACCCAGTGGGGGCGT
>DATGCC010000594.1:0-2036 GCA_035312345.1 Rhodothermales bacterium | reverse complement strand
TCCACGGGGCTGAATGCGCCCTATCCTGAACAGCCTTCGCAATCCAGCCTTGCCCTCCCAGCCCTGAACCTGGCCGAAGTTGACGTGGCCTACCTCAGCTTCTGGCACTGGTACGACTTCGAGCACAGCGGAGAGGTCTTTCCGGATCAGGCAACGACCGAGCCGTTCTGGGATGGCGGCAACATCAAGGTTTCGTCCGATGGCGGCACGACCTGGACGGTGCTACAACCACAGGGCGGCTACAACGGAGAGATTGAAGCCAGCGCAGGCAACCCGCTCGGCGGCGAGCCTGGCTTCGGCGGCTATAGCTTCGGCTGGCGGCGCGTACGGGCTGAACTACCGCTTGTGGACAACCTGATGATTCGATTCGATTTTGGCACCGACGACACCAACGAACTGAATGCCCAGTTCTACGGCGGATGGGCCCTCGACGATGTGCGCGTCGCCACGTTCCTGACAAATGATGAGGTGGCCCCGACGCTGCTTACCCCGCCACCCGCTACCGCGACGGCTGACACCGGCGAACCGCCGCCGCCCATCACCGTGCAGGCAATGGACAACGTGGGTCTGGAAGCCGTGCTGGCAGAGTACACCGTCGTCCGTAGCGGGGGAGCGAACACCAGCGGCACCCTCCGCCTCGCGATGGCTCCGACGGACCTCACCACCTTCTCAGGCAGCTTCCCAGCCTTCGGCGACCTGACTGCTGGCGACCACATCGACTACCGGATCCGGCTTCGGGATTTCGACGGCAATAGCACCGTCGTCCCGGCCGCAGGCGAAGATCCGTATCGCATCGACTACCGGCTGGCGCAGACGATGAACGTGCTGGCTGGCGTACAGGCAACCGGTATCTGGCAATCCGAGGGTACTGGCTGGATTGCTGCTGGCGATGCGACGCAGGAACGCTCCAGCCTCGTCCTGCAACCGTCCGACCTGCCCGTCAACACCGACGAGATCCAACTCGCGCTCACGCACAGCTATCGCCTGAATGACGGCCTCGGCGGCAACGTCCAGGTCTCGACGAACAGCGGGGCAAGCTGGTCGCCGCTGATGCCCGTCGGCGGCTACAACGCCACCTTCTCCGGGGCCAACCACCCGATGGACGACCAGCCCATCTTTGGCGGACAGAGCGACGGCCTCCGGGAAACGGTGTTTGACCTCACGCCCTATGGCGGTCAGCAGATTCGCCTGCGCATCGACTTTGGAGCCGCCCGCAATCCAGCTGCCGAAGAGTTCTGGAGTATCTCGTCTGCTGAACTCGTCTATATCACCTTTACCGATCTTGAAGACGGCTTCGACATCCCGCGCGAATTGGCGCTGCATCCTAACTTCCCAGACCCGTTCACGGACGATACGGTGCTGAGCTACACGCTCCCCGAGCAGATGCCGGTCCACCTCGCCCTCTACAATATGCTAGGCCAGCGCATCGCGTTGCTGGTGGACGGCATGCAGCCGGCTGGCACCCACACGCTGACGCTCCGCCGGGGCAACCTCGCCAGCGGCGTCTATCTGCTCCGCATGATCGCAGGCGATGCGCAACACGTCGAGCGGATGGTCATTACACGGTGAGTAACGGCCTCTTGAGGACGTTCCCGCAGGGACATGACGCATCATGTCCTTACACGATATCTTCCCTCTTCAAAACAGCATCCAGACCCTCCGCCTCGGCGATACGCTCCAGGCGTTCTACCTCTCGCCGCCAGTGCGCAACTTCCTGCTTCAGGGCATCGCGTTCCTGTGTGGTGATGGAAGATGCAGCGTAGTGTAGCGCGTGCCGTGCGCAGCGATGATGGGCGCGAGCTACGCGGAGGTTGGGCAGATCCACGAAGCCAAAAGCATGATGCCAGGTGCGGCTCGGCGCATTCGCCAGATGGTACCGGCTCGTCAGATGATCAGCCCCGCTTTCAGCCAGGGCGCAGAGCACAGATGCCACGAGCGCTGTAGCTACACCCTGCCGATGCCACCGGGGAAGTACAAAGAGCAGATCCAGAAAAGGACCACCGGGGCGCTGCGTCACTAAGGCGGCCCCGGCGATC
>DATGCC010000593.1:0-7526 GCA_035312345.1 Rhodothermales bacterium | reverse complement strand
TGGCAACCTCGACGGCTTCTTTGATGAGGCGGCGGTCTTCGTCTGGGTCGCTGGGCACGACGGCGTCTGCATTCCAGGTGCCGCCCTGGGTGATTTTGCAGCCCTCGCTATAGCGCACCTCGGCCCGGTCGCCCACTTTGGTTTTGATGCCGTCGAGCACGGTTACATCGTATTTGGGCACGCCGCTGTAGCCACCGAGCAGGCTGCGGTTGGCGTTCGGCCCAATGACAGCGATGGTCTGTCCCTCCTCCAGATTCAGTGGCAGGAGATCGTTTTCATTTTTCAACAGCGTGATGGACTCTCGGGCACCTTGCAAGGCGATTTCTCGATTGGCGTCGGAGCCCACGATGCGCTCGGCTTCGTCGGGGTCCACGTACGGATCGTCGAAGAGGCCCATCTGGAATTTCCAGTAGAGCATCGGTGCAACGAGGTCATCGAGGAGCGATTCTTCCAGCACGCCTACACGGACGAGATCGACGAGGTGCAGGTAGCAGTCCGGCTCCGGCAACTCGATGTTGACGCCTGCCCGGACGGCGAGGGCAGCGGCTTCCGCCTTGTTAGCCGCCACATGGTGCCCGTGTGTGTCGGGGCGGTCGTGCAACTCCCAGATGGCGTAATAATCCGAGACGACAAAGCCCTCAAAGCCCCACTCGTCGCGCAGCACATCGCGTAGTAACCAGCGGCTGGCGTGGGAGGGCACGCCGTCGATTTCGTTGTAGGAGGCCATCACGCTGATGGCCCCGCCTTCCCGAAGCGCTTCCAAAAAAGGCATCAAAAAAACCTCGCGCAACTCTCGCTCCGAGATATTCACCGGCGCGCAGTTCATGCCCGATTCTGGCTGGCCGTGTGCCGCAAAGTGCTTGAGCGTGGCGATCACGCGCTTCTTATCGTCGAAGGTAGCGTTGCCCTGAAAGCCGCGCACGGCCGCAATACCCATCTGGGTGACGAGATACGGGTCTTCGCCGAACGTTTCCTCAACACGGCCCCAGCGCGGGTCGCGGGCCACATCCACCACCGGCGTTAGCGCCTGGTGTGTGCCTCGCACGCGGGCTTCCTCTGCCGTCATCGTGTAGAGCGCCTCGACCAGCGCGGGGTTGAACGTTGCGCCGAGGGCGATGGGCTGGGGGAAGCTGGTGCCGTCCACGGCGGCCTGGCCGTGCAGGCATTCCTCGTGGAAGATGACTGGAATGCCGAGGCGGCTTTCCTCGACGAAGAAACGCTGGATGGCGTTCGTCAATGCAGCCTGCCCGCGAGCATCCTTGCCCTTTTCCGGTTCGTGACCGCTGCTCCCGGCGTCGCTGGGGCGGCCTACCTGGCCCAGTCCGTGGCCGTCCTTGAAGGCCTTTCTGGCTTTTTCCAGGTCGAAGTTGCCGTGCTCATCCAGAAGGGTGTCGGCTTTTTGCTGCCAGACGCCCATCATCTGGGCCGCCTTTTCTTCCAGCGTCATCCGCGCTAGCAGATCGCGGACCCGTTCAGATACCGCTACAGCCGTATCTTTATAGAGAGCAAGATCTCGATTTGTATGATGATCACCAGAATGCTGGTTTTCGCTATCTTTGTTATGATTACTCAAAGCAGTACCTTATTGACATGTCACAAGGGCGACGCCATTACGTTTGACAAGAGGATCTCCGTAGCGTACTTTTGTGGGGACTCATAATATCACTTTACGTTTTACCCGTCAAGTAAGCGTCTTGCATGAAAGCCGATTTTGCACCCGTAGAGAAGTCCAGTCTGGCTGATGATCTGGCAGAACGCCTCGTTCAAATGATTCGTTCTGGCGCGTATAAGCCGGGTGATCGGCTTCCGGCCATTATGGACATGGCCCGGAGCTTTGGCGTGGGGCACCCGACCCTGCGCGAGGCGCTCAAGAAGCTAGAAATCATGCAGGTGGTGGAGATCAAGCATGGGTCGGGTGTCTATGTCGGCACCGGGCAGAAGATGCTGCTCGTGTCCAATCCTGTTTTCGGCGGCGTAATTTCCAAGAAGCTGCTGCACGACCTGATCGAAGCGCGGATCCCCATTGAGCTCACTGCAGCCGGGTTCGCGGCCACAGAAGCGACGGAAAATCATTTGGAGCAGATGACGCAGTTGCTGGCTGAGGCCGAGGAAAACATTGACAACGATAAAATCCTGAGCGAGACCAACATGGCCTTCCATCGGGAAATCGCGGTGGCCTCGGGGAATACGGTGCTGGCCCAATTGCAGGAGGTGCTAACCAAACTCTTTCAGCGAGAGCAACGGCTGATTCTTGGCATCTATGGCTCGCGCGAGAAAGACCATCAGGAGCATCTGGGCATCCTGGATGCCCTGCGCGAGCACAATACTACCCTTGCTCAGCAACGGATGGAAGCACATCTGGAAGGCGTGCGCGAGGTGTTGATCCGGTGGGATCCCGAACAGACGCCGATCTCCTGACATGCTTGCTCATAGCGGTGCTTCGCTTCGTGCAACACGACCCGTGCGGTGGATAAAGCAAGGTCTCTGTTTGCTGCTTTTCTTGCTGCTGAGTCTGCCAACTCGCGCCCAACTTATTCAGGTTAATGATGCTTCCTATGTCGTCTCGCAGCCGGGCGACGGGCGATTTGCCCTTGCTACTACGGGGCAAGTAGCTCCTTTCTTCGTTGATCCAGAAGCGTTGCCGGGCGTCGTGCGAGCAGCAAAAGACGTACAGGCAGACGTTGGGCGTGTGGCAGGCATGGCCCCAACGCTATCGGTAGAAGCGCTTCCTAAAGCGAAAAGCCTTGTATTTATCGGCACGCTGGGGCACAGCCCTTTGATTGACCGGCTTGTGGGAGAGGGCAAGCTGGATGTGGCCGATGTGGCGGGGCGATGGGAGACGTTTTTGATTCAGGTCATTGAGGAGCCCTTGCCCGGGGTAGATCAGGCGCTCGTCATTGTAGGGAGCGACAAGCGTGGAACGATCTATGGTCTTTACGATCTAGCCGAGCAGATCGGCGTCTCGCCCTGGCATTACTGGGCCGATGTGCCGGTGCCGCAGCGGCCGGATATCTACGTGTTGCCGGGTCGCCACACGCTGGGCGAGCCTGCCGTCAAATATCGGGGCATCTTTCTGAACGACGAGAATCCTGCGCTCCTCGGCTGGGTCAACGAGACGTTCGGCGGCTTCAACCACCATTTCTACGAGCACGTCTTTGAACTCATCCTGCGGCTCAAGGGCAACTATCTGTGGCCTGCCATGTGGGGCAAGGCGTTCAGCGACGATGATCCCCTTAATCCGAAGCTGGCCGATGAATACGGCATCGTGATGGGCACCTCGCACCACGAGCCGCTGATGCGTGCCCATGTCGAGTGGGAACGCTACGGGCAGGGCGATTGGAATTACGATACCAACCCGGACACCCTCCGTGCTTTCTGGCGCGAAGGCATGGAGCGGATGGGCGATTATGAGAGCCTTGTCACCATTGGCATGCGCGGCGACGGCGACGAGCCGATGACGCAGGGCACCGCCATCGCACTGCTCGAAAAGATTGTGGCGGACCAGCGCCAGATCATTGAGGACGTGACCGGAAAGGGCGCTGCTGAGACGCCGCAGATCTGGGCGCTTTACAAGGAGGTGCAGGACTACTACGACCAGGGGATGCAGGTGCCAGACGACGTAACGCTCCTCTTCGCCGATGACAACTGGGGCAACATCCGCCGGTTGCCCGAAGCAGTGGCTGAGCGGGCCGGTGGTTACGGCGTCTACTACCACTACGATTATGTGGGTGGGCCGCGCAGCTACCGGTGGATCAACACGAATCAGATCGAGCGTGTTTGGGAGCAGATGCACCTTGCCTACCGCTACGGAGCCGACCGCATCTGGATCGTCAATGTAGGCGATCTCAAACCGATGGAGTATCCCATCGACTTCTTCCTGGACTACGCCTGGAACCCAGAACGCTGGCCTGCCGAGCGCCTACCTGATTTCACGGAGCAATGGGCTGCACAACAGTTTGGCGAAACACATGCTCCCCAGATCGCCAACATCCTCACCGCCTACACCCGCTACAACAGTCGCCGCAAGCCCGAACTGCTGGACCCGGACACCTACAGTCTGATCCACTACCGCGAGGCCGAGCGCATCGTCGAAGACTACAACGCGCTGGCGAAGCAGGCGGAACGGATCTACGCCAACTTGCCTGCTACCTACCGCGATGCCTATTATCAGCTTGTGCTGTTCCCCGTGCGGGCTAGCGCCAACCTGAATGAGTTGTATGTGACAGTCGCCAAGAATCGTCTGTATGCCGAGCAGGGCCGCGCTGCTACGAACAGGCTCGCCGAGCAGGCCCGCGATTTGTTTGCGCACGATGCTGAATTAGCCCGCAGGTATCACGAAGATCTGGCCGGTGGCAAGTGGAACCACATGATGTCGCAGACGCACATCGGCTACACAAGCTGGAACAATCCACCCGAAGACATCATGCCTGCTTTGGAGGAAATCGAGATTCCGGCTGAGGCAGAGATGGGCGTGGCGATTGAAGGTGCGGCAGGCTGGTGGCCTGAAGCGATGGAAGAGGCGGTGCTGCCTACGTTCGACCCGTTTCTTCAGCAGTCCTATTACATCGACGTGTTCAATCGCGGGCTGACGTCGTTCGCTTTCACGGCCAAAGCAGATGCCTCCTGGCTGGAAATCACGCCAGCTGAGGGCACCGTTGAAGACGAGCAACGCCTGTGGGTCAGCGTAGCTTGGGAGCAGGCTCCCACAGGCACGCATCGGGCACCGATCACGATTACCGGGCCGGAGGGGCAGCAGGTGGTGGTGCAGGTCGAGGTGTTCCACCCGGCATCGCCAGCGCCGGACGAAGTGGCGGGTTTTGTCGAATCGAACGGATATGTTTCCATAGAGGCGGACCATTACAGCGAGACTGTAGGCGCGGGCGCTGTTACCTGGCAGCGCATCCCAAACCTCGGTCGCACCGGTTCTGCGATGACCCCGTTACCTGTCACCGCCAAAGCACAGGAGCCTGGCGGCGGCAGCCCACACTTGGCCTACCGCATCTACGTTCACGAGCCGGGTGAGGTTGAGGTGCAGGCCTTTTTGTCGCCCTCCTTTGATTTTACGGGGATGGAGGGTCTCCACTATGCCATCTCGTTCGACGATGCGGCTCCCCAGATCGTCAATATGCACGATGAGGGTTCCCTCGATCCTGACAACTACCACCCGGCGTGGTCACGCATGGTATCCAACAACCTCCAACTCTCAATCTCAACGCACCTGCTTTACGCACCGGGCGAGCACGTCTTGAAGTTCTGGATGGTTGACCCAGGCGTGGTGTTGCAGAAGCTGGTCGTAGACACCGGAGGTCTCGAGCCAAGCTACCTCGGTCCGCCGGAAAGCTTCCACCGGCCTGTGCAAGCCGGTCAATAGACCGCCAGCAGCAAAATGAAAGTACAGATGGGTGTTTGCGATACTCCTTCTTCCAGCACGAACAGGTTTTGCCTTGCTGGCTTGCTGTTGGCTGCTCTGGTTATCCTGGGTAGTCAGGCGGAGGTGCGAGCGCAACCCATTGAGGGCTGGCCGGAGGACTATGTTGCCCGCATGGTGCTTCGGTACCAGCAGCCTGCTCAAGAATGGGTCGAGGCGTTGCCGGTGGGCAACGGACGGATGGGGGCCATGGTCTTCGGGCGGACGGATCTAGAGCGCATTCAGATCAACGAGGAGTCCGTCTGGGCGGGTCGCCGCCTGGACGACAACAACCCTAGCGCGCTTGCGCACCTTGACGAGATCCGGCACCTCATCTTCGAGGGCAAAAACACCGAAGCTTTCGAACTGGCGACGGAGCACCTGCTGGCGACGCCGAGGACCCTTCGCTCCTACCAGACGCTGATGGATCTCGTGCTCGACCTGCCTCCCGGCGAGGCTACGGATTATGAGCGGACACTCGATCTAGGCCGTGGCATCGCCCGCACGACGTATTCCGTCGGAGCGGTGCGGTTCACCCGTGACGTTTTTGCCTCGGCGGTGGATGATATCATCGTCGTTCATCTCAGCGCGGATCAGGCAGGGCAGATCACGACGGGCCTTACGCTTTCTCGCCCGCAAGATGCCAGCGTGCAGGCGGTGTCCGACACCGAATTGCTGTTGAGCGGGCAGATCCAGTACGAGGCGACTCCAGAGCGAGGGCCTGCCGGCGCAGGGATGCGCTTTGCCGGACGCCTGCGGGCCATACCAGAAGGTGGGCAGATTCATGCCGAGGCGAGCGGCCTCCAGGTGCAAGGTGCTGATGCCCTTACGCTTGTCATTACGGGGGCCACCGACTATAACCGCGATCTACTCGATATTGACACCTCCAAAAATCCCGAAGCGCGGACGGCGACGATCCTCGACGCCCTCGGAACGTTTTCCTACACCGACCTTCGTGCCCGGCATAATGACGATCACGCGCCGCGCATGGCCCGCGTGATGCTGCGGCTGGATCCTGCTACGGCTGACACCCTGGCTACCGATGTGCGCCTGCAACAGGTAAAAGATGGCGCTACCGATCCGCACCTGACGGAGTTGTACTTCCAGTATGGCCGGTATCTGTTGCTCGGCAGTTCCCGTGCGCCGGGGGTGCTCCCGGCCAACTTGCAGGGCCTCTGGAATGAACATATCGCGGCACCCTGGGAGAGTGATTACCACGTCAATATCAATCTTCAGATGAACTACTGGCCCGCCGAGGTCACCAACCTGCCCGAAACAGCCGAGCCGCTCATCGGGCTGATTGATGCGTGGCGGGAGCCGGGGCAGGTGATGGCCCAGGAGATGTACGGCGCGGGCGGGTGGGCCATGCACCACAACACCGACATTTTCGGTCGCATGGGACTGCACGATGGCATCCACTGGGGCACCTTTCCGCTTGGCGGGGCGTGGATGACCTTTCCCGTCTGGCGGCACTACCGCTACAATCCAGATCCGGATTATCTGGAAGCCACAGCCTATCCCATCCTGAAAGGCTCCGCGCAGTTCGTGCTTGATTTTCTTATCGAAGGCCCAGAAGGCTACCTTGTCACGACGCCTTCGTATTCGCCGGAAAATGCCTTCCTGCTGCCGGAGACGGATGAGGCGATGCAACTCACCTATGCGCCTACGATGGATGTGCAGATCATCCAGGAACTGTTCCAGAACACGATCCACGCTGCCGAAATCCTGCAAACAGACGCGCCTTTCCGCGATTCCCTGCGTGCCGCGCTCGACCGCCTGCCTCCGGTACGAGTAGGTGCGAACGGAACGATCATGGAGTGGATTGTAGATTATGAGGAAGCCGAACCGGGGCACCGCCATATCTCGCACCTGCTGGGCTTGCATCCCGGCACGACAATTACGCCCGAGACGCCCGATCTCTACGCAGCGGCGCGGGCGACGATCGACCGGCGGCTCGCGCACGGCGGTGGGCATACCGGATGGAGCCGCGCCTGGATCATCAACTTCTTCGCCCGCTTGCACGATGGCGAACGCGCCCATGAGAACCTGCTGGCCCTGTATCGCCATTCTACCTTGTCCAACCTGTTCGACGACCACCCGCCGTTTCAGATCGACGGTA
>DATGCC010000592.1:0-4427 GCA_035312345.1 Rhodothermales bacterium | reverse complement strand
CGTTGAGCACCCAGCCGCCGTCCACCTTGAGCGCTGTCGTCTCCATCGATCCAGGATCGGAGCCGTGGTTCGGTTCGGTGAGGCCAAAGCAACCGATGAGTTCGGCGGTGGCAAGCTTGGGCAGAAAACGCTGACGCAGGTCTTCGGTCCCAAATTTCCAGATCGGCAGCATCACCAGCGACGACTGCACCGAGGCAAACGAGCGATAGCCCGAATCGACGCGCTCTAGTTCGCGTGCAATGAGGCCATAGGCGGTGTAACTGATGCCACCCCCACCGTACTCCTCGGGGATCGTCGCGCCCAGCAAACCCAGTTCGGCCATCTCGCGGGGGATGTCCTCGTGGAAGACTTCGTCCTGGTTGCCTTCGAGCGCACGCGGCTCCAGGCTGGCCTGCGCATAGTCCCGCGCCGACTCCATGATGAGCCGCTCCTCCTCGCCCAGCATTGACTCGAAAAGGTAAGCATCGTCGGGGTTAAAGCTGTATTTCGGCATGATGATCGTTCAGGTTGGACCTTGGGTGTTAGAAAATGGGAATTAGGAATTAGAAAATGGTGGCATCAACCAGACCATTTCCCGTTTTCCAATTTTTATCCACCAGCGTCAAGATACGCACGGCGCGGCGGCGCGTTCTCAGAAAAGCATGTGATTTTGTGCCATACAGGCGGGTGTTGTGCCACGGGAGGTTAGATTTTCCTTTCGGTTTCGTCTTGATAAGATACAACGATTTTTACCAACACAACCATGCTTCCCCTCTCTTCCCTTGATACACGCTGTGCGGATTCTGTTTCGACGTGTTGTTCTCCCTTTCCCCTCTCCGCCACACTCGCTGTATCCAGTAGACCCTTTCCCAGGTCTTGCCTGAACGTAGGTGCTGCTTATTCGGCAGCCTTCATCCTAGCGCCCATTTGTACTGTTTGCGCTTTTCTTTCCTGCTAATCACTTAAGAGGTATCTCCTATGGGTATGTCCAAACTCAACATCTACGTCTCTGGCATTGACGATCCGTGTAAAATCGACCAGCGGACGTGGTACGTCACCATTTTCAACTGCGACGGTAGCGTCCTCGAACACTGTGGCCGGCGGTACGTCGTGCTGCCGGCTCGCTGCGGCCATCTCGAAGTAGAGGTGCCGCCGGGATGCTACTACGTCAAAGCCGTCTGGAGCTTCCGCATCGTGACACCGGGCCTCGTGTACCGGGCCAATCACTTTACGGACGCAGGCATCGTCACGGTGTGCTGCGACGACCATGTGTGCCTCAAGCTGTTCAACCCCAGCGTCCATCGCTGTGGGTTCATCTACGTACGGGCTTTACAGGATTTGGCGCGGCAGGGCGTTATTGAAGGCGGCCTTGCCAAGCGGGTCGAAGCTGTGGTAGATCAGGTGGCCGAGCAAGACGAGGAACGGGGTCAGCTTCGGTTCGAGGTGCTCGCTGAAGAGGAAATCAACCACGAGTTGGAAAAACGACTCAAAGAAGAGCAAGACGAAGATCAACACGGCAAGAAAGGCGAATAAGGCCAGATCTGAGCTTTATCAGCAGGGGCCGACTGAAAACACCTACGTGTTTGTGCTGCCGGATACTTGTGCTGTGCCCCTTGCTGATAGCGCCTGGCCGGAAACCGCCAACGGGATCGTTCCTGCCTCATCGGGGCAAGGGGCGATCCCGCTTGCGTTAAACCCGGTGACGCTATGGACGAGCCTGGTCACCATGCTCACGTCGTTCGCTTCTCAGAACGCCCAAGCGCAAGAATCTCGGAGGCGATCTCTTCGATGGGTTTGTTGGTCACGTCAATAATGGACCAGCCAGGATGGTGGCTGAAGATGTTGAGGGCGTACCTGATTTCACGACGTACGAATTCTGGCCGGGCATAATCGCCCGTGACGCCGCCGAGGTGTTCGTGCCGAGACTGCCGCAGCAAAGCAAGCCGATGCGGGTTGGTGGTAAGGCCAAAGACACGCTCTGGAGGTAACTCGCTTAGCATTGGCGGCGGCCTAAAGTCGAGGATCAGCGGCACGTTGGCGACAAACCACCCTTTGAAAGCCAGATAGATGCTGAGTGGCGTTTTAAACGTGCGCGAGACGCCAACAAGAACGATTTCGGCTTTGTCTAACTCGCGGACACGCTGCCCATCGTCGTGCCGAAACGCGAATTCCATGGCCTCAATCCGGCGGAAGTAAGCATCGTTGAGCGTACGGAAAAGCCCTGGTTCCTCGGAAGGCGAATTGGCAAGATGCTCAGACAACCGCGCCAGCAACGGTCCCATCAGATCAATCGTCTCGACGTTGCATAGCCGCCCTTCGCGGATCATGCAGGCGCGCAGTTGATCCGATACAAGGGTATGTACGATCAATGCGCCCGTCTCGACAGCCTCTTGCACGACGGCGCGTACCAGCTTTTCCGTCCGTACCTCGGCCCGGCGGGTGATCTCCACCTCTGCCAGCGCAAACTGGGTCAGCGCCGCATGCAGGGCTTGCTCCGCCGTCCGGCCAGTCCCATCCGATGCTACGATGATTTGATGCACGACCAACCTCCTCAGTGCTGGTGTCACCGACAGGCAGGGTACACAACGTCTAGCCCAAATTCCAGGTCACACCCAAACCGGTTTCGGGATCGGGATAACGCCAGGTGACCGCTCCCTGGTCACAGGCGTACATGCAGGTGCCGCACTCAATGCAGTCTTCCACCTGAAAATGCACCTGCCCCTGTTCATCCAGCGTGTAGCACTTGGCCGGACACATGTACGTGGTGCATTTGTGCGGGCAGACGCTGTTGCAGATCGACGTATCGACCTCAATGTGCGCTTTCGCGTCACTGCGCCCCTGATTTCGATACGAAACGAAGCCGAGGCGTTCGGAAATGCTTAATTGTTTTACGTCTGCGCTCATAAAGATCGTGCAGCCTTGGTGCCGAGTTTGATCATTTCCCAGAGCGAACTGTGCCGCTTGACGCTGTCTTTCATCATCTGTGATGCCTTTTTGGTTGGCTCGCTATCGACGGTGAAGAACTGGCGGCCAAAGTCGCAGATGAGGTTGGGCACGGTGCCGAACATCTCGGGGCTGTGGAGTACCTGCACCGCGCCTTGAAAGGTCCGCATGTCTTGCAAGACGAAGCTCTCTTCGAGCAAGGTCCGATAGGTCTTGAGCATCGCGGCGCTGAAATCGCCCTCCGCTTTCGCTTCGATGGTCGTTCCTGCTGCGAGGATGCCGGAACGCATCGCGTAGTCCATACCCTGGATGGCTTTGCCAGAGTTGAGCAGCAGGTTGGCTGCCTCACCCACGAGCATCACCCCGTCGGCATAGATTTCGGAGGGCAGCCCGCGTAGATCCCCCATCGAGACGGCGTGGGCCGCGTATTCGAGCACCTCGCCACCCCGTAGCATGTCGGTCACCGCCGGGTGTGCCTTGAACTCGTTGAGCACATCGTAGGGTGTGCGCTTTTTGCCACGCAGGTCCTTCATGCCCAGAATGATGCCGATGGAGACGGAATCGAGGTTGGTGTAAAGAAAACCGCCGCCTTCCACGCCGCCGCTGGCATAGCCGACGAACTCGTTCGACATGCCGCTTCGCTCGCTCAACTGGAACCGGTCTTCCAGCACCTTTCGGTCGAAGCGGATGACTTCCTTCGCGCCAACAGCCACATAATCCGCCGGAATGTACGCAGGCTGCAACCCGATCTGCCGCGTCAGCAGGTTGTTGATGCCTTCGGCCAGGATGACGCAATCGGCGTAGAAAGTTTCCTCTCCGGCCCGAATGCCGACGACCTTGCCGTCTTCCTTAAGGATTTCCTCGACCAACACATTCGGCACCAGGAATGACTCGTCGGCAACATCGCTGGCATCGATGGCTTCCTGCACCTTTTCGGAGAACCAGTTGTCGAACTTTGCCCGCAACACGGTGACGCCGGAGTACGGCTGTTCCTCGTAGTGCGCCGATTTAAAATCGACGGAAAAGGACGACTGTTCGTCCATAAACGTGAGCCGCCGGTGATTGATGAAGCGCTCGAATCCGGCATCTTCATCCTCCCAGTACTCCGGCACAAGCCGCGCCAGATCGGTCCCCCATAACACCCCGCCTGAGACGTTCTTCGAACCGCAGAACTCGCCGCGTTCGATCAACAAGAACCGCATGTTGGCCCGCGCCAGCACCATCGCCGCGCTTAAGCCCGCGATGCCGCCTCCCACGATGATACAATCGAACTTGTCTTCCATGGCTGTTTAGCTGACAGCTTATAGCTCAAGCTTTGGCTTGCTTCAGTGCTTCGATGAGGGGCGGGAGGATCTTGTAGAGGTCGCCGACGAGACCGTAGGTGGCATACTTGAAGATGGGCGCGTCGGCGTCTTTGTTGATGGCGACGATGACACGGCTGTTGCTCATCCCGGCGGTGTGCTGCACGGCCCCCGAGATGCCAATGGCAAAGTAGAGATCGGGCG
>DATGCC010000591.1:0-2816 GCA_035312345.1 Rhodothermales bacterium | reverse complement strand
GTTGATCGGTTCATTGTGCTGCCTTTCACCCGCGAATTTGCAGCGCTACCCCCGGAAGCGTTTGTGGAGCAAATCCTCGTGGACAAAGTGGGTTTGCAGGAAATCGTGATCGGCTACGACCATGGCTTTGGGCGTGGGCGGCGCGGCGACAGTGCACTTCTGGAAACGCTCGGTGATCGGTTCGGCTTCTCAGTGGATGTCATTCCGGCACAGGTGCTGGAGGCCCATGTGGTCTCATCCACGGAGATACGGCGGCTGTTGATGTCCGAGGGGGATGTGGCACGGGCTGCCGAGATGCTGGGGCGTAGCTATGAACTCTCGGGCACAGTGATCCATGGCGATGCGCGTGGTAAGACCATCGGCTTTCCGACAGCAAACATTCAGGTGCAGCACGTGAGCAAAGCCATCCCGTTGCGCGGCGTCTACGCCGTACGGGCGCAGGTAGACGATGAAGCCGAAATGCTAGGAGGGATGATGAACATTGGCATCCGGCCTACCTTCGAGGGCACCGAGCGGCGACTCGAAGTCCATCTCTTCAACACGGACCGCGACCTGTACGACCGGCAACTTCGCATAGAATTCGTCGAGCGAATCCGCGATGAACGTAAATTTGACGGAATTGAGGCGTTAAAGCAGCAACTTTCCGAAGACCGGTCGCGTTGTAAACGCGCCCTCGAAACGCTATCTTAGCACCTCTTTGCAGGATCGACCTGCCGGGCAAACCCGTGCATGCTGCACGGTCGATGGTTCTTTACCAGGAAAGCATCGCCACGTTCGTCTTTACGACGGTACAGTCTAAAGAGGATCGACTAATGATCACAAAAGAAAAAAAGCAGGAACTCATCAGCAAGTATGGAAAGAGCGACTCCGACACCGGCACCGCCGAGGTCCAGATCGCCATCTTTACGACGCGTATCAACGAACTCACCGAGCACCTCCAGCAGCACCCGAAGGATCACGCCACGCGGCGTGGGTTGCTCCGGCTCGTTGGCAAGCGCCGCCGCCTGTTGAATTACCTGATGAATAGCGAGATTGAGCGCTACCGTTCGATCACCAAAGAACTCGGCATTCGTAAATAACGAAACGCCCGCCGGCGGCACCTCGACATTCCGGGGTGCCGTCGTGCATTTTGGCGGACAGACGGCTGTTGGGAGTTGGGAAAAAGGGTAGGTAAGCATGGGGAAGTAGTTTGTAATCAGATCCCAGCACTCCTCTTCCCTTTGCCAATCCCCCAACGCCACGTTGTTGGGAGCGAAGGAAAAGAAATACTCACGTAACACACCAAGCGAACATGCAAGAAGGAACGTATCAAGACATTGAGCTGGCACCGGATAAGGTGATCACGCTCGAAACAGGCCGCCTCGCCAAGCAGGCTGATGGAGCCGTTGTCGTTAGCCTGGGCGACACGATGGTGCTTTGCACCGCTGTTATCTCGAAATCGGCACGGGAAGGCCAGCACTTTTTCCCGCTGACCGTCGACTACCGCGAGGGCTTTGCCTCTGGGGGCAAGATCCCGGGTGGCTTTATCAAGCGCGAGGGCCGCTCGAACGACAAAGAAATTCTTACCTCGCGCCTCGTAGACCGCGCCATCCGCCCGCTTTTCCCGGACGGATTCCGCAACGAGGTACAGCTCATCTGCTCGGTGATTTCGGCGGATGACGAAAACAATGGCGACATGCTCGCCGGAATCGGGGCCTCAGCGGCCCTGCTGATAGCCGGTGCGCCTTTCGATGGCCCGATTGCAGAAGTGCGCATGGGCCGCGTCGATGGCGAATTCATCGTCAACCCGACGCTGCAAGAACTTGAGCATAGCGACTTCAACCTTGTGGTGGCGGGTAAGCTCGACGCCATTGTGATGGTGGAAGGCGAGATGGACGAGGTCAGCGAAGAGGAAATGGTCGAAGCGCTCGAAGTGGCGCACGAAGCCATCCGCGAGCTTTGCGAAGCACAGCTTGATCTGGTAGATGCTTTTGGTGCTGCGGCACCGCTGGAGTACGAAACCGTGGTACCGCCGCAGGATATCGTGGAGCGCGTACGTGGCCTGGTCGGGCAGCGTATCGCCGATCATATCCGCCAGCCATACGACAAAGCGACTTTCTACGGCGGCATCCGCGACATCAAAGAAGAAACGCTCGACAGGCTCCTCGGCGTTGACGACCCTGAATAGGGCCGTGTTCAGGCCGATACGACAGCAGATGGCTTCACGCGGGGAGATATCAAGGAAGCGGTCTCCATCGTCGAAAGCGAGGTGATGCGCGAGATGATCCTCTCGGAAGGCCGCCGCATCGACGGACGCGATCTGCGCCAGGTGCGCGACATCTGGTGCGAGGTAGGCTATCTGCCTCGCGTCCACGGCTCCGCGATCTTCACCCGTG
Organism: Rhodothermales bacterium; assembly: GCA_035312345.1. Taxonomy (GTDB): domain Bacteria; phylum Bacteroidota; class Rhodothermia; order Rhodothermales; family DATGCC01; genus DATGCC01. The sequence goes on along the minus strand of DATGCC010000591.1, from coordinate 441 downwards.
GCGAAACGCAGGTGCTCGCTTCCGTGACGCTCGGGACGGGCAAAGATGTGCAGCCGGTCGATCAGGTTTTTGATACGGAAGACAAACGGTTCTACCTCCATTATGCCTTCCCGCCGTTCTCGACGGGCGAGGCTAAGTTCCTGCGTGGCGCGAGCCGCCGCGAAATCGGGCATGGCTACCTGGCCGAGCGCGCCCTGGCGAGAATGCTGCCCGATGCAGCCGATTTCCCCTACACTATCCGCATCAACGCCGATGTGCTGGAGTCCAACGGGTCGTCTTCGATGGCGAGCGTTTGCTCCGGTAGCCTTGCGATGATGAATGCGGGGGTGCCGATCAAGAAAGCCGTAGCCGGCGTGGCGATGGGCCTCATCAGCGATGGCGAGCGCACCGCCGTGCTTACTGACATCCTTGGCACCGAGGACCACCTCGGCGACATGGACT